>CAMCNQ010000017.1 GCA_945875955.1 Limnohabitans sp. Rim8
AAATGGCCAGCACCACACCAGGCATGCCCCCGCCCGAGCCCACATCCAGCACCCGCATGGCGCGTCCTGCAGTTTGGCGCATCAATGGCTTGACCGCGGTCAGACTGTCCAGCAAGTGAAGCGCCAACATCTCCGCCGGGTCGCGCACGGCGGTCAGGTTGTAGACCTTGTTCCATTTTGAAATCAAGGCCAGGTGGTCGAGCAACTGCTTTTGCTGCAGGGCCGACAAATCCAATCCCAAGGCCTTGGCACCCGCACTCAGGCCCTCTTCCAACCGCTCACTCATGCGGTTTGGCTTTCTTGCGCCGGTTTCATGAAGTCTTTGAAGCCGCCCTTCTTCAGGTGGATCAACAACAAAGAAATACTGGCTGGCGTGATGCCCGAAATGCGCGAGGCCTGGCCCAAGGTTTGTGGTCGGTGTTTGGCCAGTTTCTGTCGCGCCTCAATAGACAGCGCCGAAACCTGTGCATAGTCCAGCTTGTCGGGCAGGTTCAGGTGCTCATAAAAGGCCGCGCGCTCGACATCGCCTTTTTGCCGCTCGATGTAACCCGCGTACTTGGCTGCAATCTCGACCTGCTCAATCACACAGGCGCTCAAATCGCCCAAGGTTTCACGTGAAACATCGGCACTGGCCATGCGCCCATGGTCCAAAGACACCAGGGCTTGGTAAGACACATTGGGCCGGCGCAGCAAATCAAACAGGCTGTGTTCATGCTCGATCGCCTTGCCCAAGACCCGCTCGGACTCGTCCGCAGGCAAGTTGCGAGGGTTCACCCAAGTGGATTTGAGCCGCTCTGTTTCACGTGAAACAGCATCGCGCTTGCGGCTGAAGGCGTCCCAGCGCGCGTCGTCCACCAAACCCATTTGGCGTCCCACTTCGGTCAAGCGCGCATCGGCATTGTCTTCGCGCAGTTGCAAACGAAACTCCGCACGGCTGGTGAACATGCGGTAAGGCTCGGTCACGCCTTGGGTCACCAAGTCGTCAACCAACACCCCCAAATAGGCCTGGTCCCGTGCGGGCAGCCAAGCCGACTCGCCCCGGCATTGCAGCGCCGCATTGATGCCCGCAAAAAGGCCTTGGGCCGCCGCCTCTTCATAACCGGTCGTGCCATTGATTTGGCCGGCAAAGAACAGGCCTTGGATTTGCCGTGTCTCGAAGCTGTTTTTCAAGGCACGTGGGTCAAAGTAGTCGTATTCGATGGCGTAGCCAGGGCGCAAGATGTGGCAATTTTCCAGCCCCTTCATGGAGCGCACCAAGTCGTATTGGATGTCAAACGGCAGGCTGGTCGAAATGCCGTTGGGGTAGTACTCGTGGGTGCTCAGGCCCTCGGGTTCCAGGAAAATCTGGTGGCTGTCCTTGTCGGCAAAACGGTTGATTTTGTCTTCCACGCTCGGGCAGTAACGCGGGCCCACGCCCTCGATCTTGCCGGTGAACATGGGGCTGCGGTCAAAACCCGAGCGGATGATGTCGTGCGTGCGCTCATTGGTGTGGGTGATCCAGCATGGCACTTGCTGTGGGTGCATCTGGGCGCGGCCCATGAAGCTGAACACCGGCACCCCGCCCTCGGGGTTCATGCCCCCGGCCATGCCGTCGCCGGCTTGCTCTGTGCATTGGCCAAAGTCGATGGTGCGCCCGTCCAAACGCGGCGGTGTTCCTGTTTTCAGCCGGCCCTGCGGCAATTGCAGCTCTTTCAGGCGCGCCGACAGGCTCACGGCAGGCGGGTCGCCCGCGCGGCCAGCCGAATAGTTTTGCAGCCCCACATGGATCTTGCCATCCAGGAAAGTGCCTGCGGTCAAAACCACCGTGCGCGCCTTGAAACGGATGCCCACTTGGGTCACCGCCCCCACCACCCGGTCGCCCTCGACCATCAAGTCGTCCACGGCCTGTTGAAACAGCCACAAATTGGGCTGGTTCTCCAGCATGCGGCGAATCGCCGCTTTGTACAAAATCCGGTCGGCCTGCGCCCGCGTGGCCCGAACAGCCGGGCCTTTTGAGCTGTTCAAAATGCGAAACTGAATGCCCCCCTCGTCGGTGGCCAAGGCCATGGCGCCGCCCAAGGCGTCGACTTCCTTGACCAAATGGCCCTTGCCCATGCCGCCAATCGAAGGGTTGCAACTCATCTGACCCAAGGTCTCGATGTTGTGCGTCAAGAGCAGGGTTTTGCAGCCCATGCGCGCGGCCGCCAAGGCCGCTTCAGTGCCGGCATGGCCGCCGCCGACCACGATCACATCGAATTCTTGAGGGTAAAGCATGAAGATCCGCCTCGCACGAAGGCCTAAAAATGGGCGCCACCTGCGCCAAGGGGCCGCCCTGCCACGGGGTCGACCAGTGTGCTTATTTTACAAGCAGGGGTTTGGGCTTGCAGCCACGCACAAACAGCCCCATGCGGCAGGCGTTTGCTTGGCCAACGCCCAAGGCGAAAGCCCGCACAGCACGCCTTGGTTATGCGCAAAAAGCATGAGGCCACAGCCAAGCGGCCTTGGACGGCAAGTCATGTTGCCCATAACATGCAAAACACCCGCAAATGTTTCATGAAAGGCTACAAAAAATGACCCTCACCAACCCAGCCAGCCAAGCCAAAAGCGCCCATGCCCTGCCCTCCTATTTGAACGCCGACCAGCTGGGCCCTTGGGGCATTTACCTGCAGCAAGTCGAGCGCGTCACGCCCTATTTGGGCAGCTTGTCGCGCTGGGTTGAAACCCTCAAGCGGCCCAAACGGGCCTTGATCGTGGACGTTCCGATTGAACTGGACAACGGCACCATGGCGCACTTTGAGGGCTACCGCGTACAACACAACATGAGCCGCGGTCCGGGCAAAGGCGGTGTGCGCTTTCACCAAGACGTGACCCTGTCCGAGGTGATGGCCTTGTCGGCCTGGATGTCGGTGAAAAACGCCGCCGTCAACCTGCCCTTTGGCGGGGCCAAGGGCGGCATACGGGTCGACCCCAAAACCCTGTCACGCGGCGAACTGGAGCGCCTGACGCGCCGCTACACCAGCGAGATCGGCATCGTCATCGGGCCAAACAAGGACATCCCGGCCCCGGATGTGAACACCAACGCCCAAATCATGGCCTGGATGATGGACACCTACGCCATGAACGAGGGCAGCAGCGCCTTGGGCGTGGTCACCGGCAAGCCGCTGGCCTTGGGTGGCTCGTTGGGCCGAAACGAGGCCACTGGCCGAGGCGTGTTCACGGTGGGCCACGAGGCCGCGCTGCACATGGGTCTGGACATCTCCCAAGCCAAAGTGGCGGTGCAGGGCTTTGGCAACGTGGGCGGCATCGCGGCCAAACTGTTCGCGCAGGCCGGTGCCACCGTGGTGGCAGTGCAAGACCACGGCGGCACGGTTTACCAGCCTTCAGGGCTGGATGTGCCCGCTTTGCTCAAACATGTGGCCGAACACGGCAGCGTGAAAGGGTTTGAGCCCGCAGAGGTTTTGCCCGATGCGGCGTTTTGGGGCGTGGACTGCGACATCCTGATCCCGGCGGCGCTGGAACAGCAAATCACGGCCGCCAACGCCCACCAGATCAAAGCCCGCATGGTGATTGAAGGGGCCAACGGACCGACCACACCCGAGGCCGACGACATCTTGCACGAAAGGGGCATTTTGGTGGTGCCCGATGTGATCGCCAACGCCGGGGGCGTCACCGTGAGCTACTTTGAATGGGTGCAGGACTTCTCCAGCTTCTTTTGGAGCGAGGACGACATCAACGCCCGGCTGGTGCGCATCCTGCGCGAGGCCTTTGCCGGCATCTGGCAGGTGGCCGATGCGCACCAGGTCAGCCTGCGCACCGCCACCTTCATCGTGGCCTGCACACGCATCTTGCAGGCCCGGGAGTTGCGTGGCCTTTACCCCTGAAGCCCTTGCCCCTGAAGCCTCTGTGCTCAGGGTTTGAGCGGCAAGGCCCCTGCGGCCTTGACCTCACCCAGTGAAAAGCTGGTGTGCAGGTCCTTCACATTGGGCAAATTCAACAATACATCACGGGCAAACTGGCTGAAACTGTGCAGGTCTTTGCTCACCACCTGCAGCTCAAACGTGCCAGTGCCGCTGATGTAATGGCAGGAAATGACCTCGGGAATCTGGCGGATCGCTTCTTCCAATTGGCGTGTCACATCGCCCCGGTTGCGCTCCGCATCCAAGCGCACAAAGGCCAGCACATCCAGGCCCACTTTTTCGCGGTTGATCTCGGCGCGGTAGCCTTGGATGATGCCCTGCTCTTCCAGGGCCCTCACCCGCCGCCAACAGGGGGCCGACGACAAGCCCACGCGCTGCGCCAATTCGGCATTGGTCAAGCGCCCGTTGTTTTGCAGTTCATTCAAGATGGCCCAGTCGAATTTGTCCATTGTTTCGAAAACCCTGATTTTTGCGCAATATTCTTTCAAATCATAGGGGAAATCCTGTCACATAAAGCAAGCACCTGTCTTGGCTTGCAACCTACACTGTGGGCTCCATACCCGCCGCTGGAGAAACGCCATGAACGCCCCCTTGCCCGAATCGGTACGACAGGCTTTAGAGACCGTCACGCTGGACGACAAATACAGCCTCGATACCGGCAGGGCTTTCATGAGCGGCGTGCAGGCCCTGGTCAAACTGCCCATGTTGCAGCGCCAGCGCGATGCCATGCAAGGCAAGAACACGGCCGGCTTCATCAGCGGTTACCGCGGCTCGCCACTGGGCAGTTATGACCAGTCGCTGTGGAAGGCCAAGGACCACCTGAAGGCGCAAAACATTGTCTTCCAGCCCGGCGTCAACGAAGAGCTGGCGGCCACTGCCCTGTGGGGCACACAGCAACTGGGCTTTGCACCCCCCGGCACCAACAAGTACGACGGTGTGTTTGGCATTTGGTATGGCAAAGGCCCCGGGGTGGACCGCTGCGCCGACGTCTTCAAGCACGCCAACATGGCGGGCACCACCCCATGGGGCGGCGTCTTGGCCGTGGCGGGTGATGACCATGTGGCCAAAAGCTCCACCGCAGCGCACCAAAGCGACCACATCTTCAAGGCCTGCGGCCTGCCCGTGTTCTTTCCGGCCAGCGTGCAAGACATCCTCGACCAGGGCCTGCACGCCATCGCCCTGAGCCGCTTTGCGGGCATCTGGTCGGGCATGAAGACGATTCAGGAAATTGTCGAATCCAGCGCCACCGCCCACATCGACCCGCAGCGGGTGCAAATCGTCATCCCCGAGTTTGTCATGCCCCCAGGCGGCGTGCACATCCGCTGGCCAGACAACGCGCTGGAGCAAGAGGCGCGCTTGTTCGACTACAAATGGTATGCCGCGCTGGCCTATATACGCGCCAACAAACTCAACCACAACGTGGTCCAAGGCCACAACGACCGGTTTGGACTGATCGCCAGCGGCAAGGCCTTCAACGACACACGCCAGGCCCTGCTCGACCTCGGGCTGGACGACGCCACTTGCAGGCGCTTGGGCATACGGGTGCACAAAGTCGGCGTGGTCTGGCCCTTGGAAGCCCAAACCGCGCGCGAATTTGCCAGTGGGCTGCGCGAGATCCTGGTGGTGGAAGAAAAGCGCCAGGTCATCGAATACCAACTCAAAGAAGAGCTGTACAACTGGCCAGACGGCCAAAGACCCACCATTGTGGGCAAGTTCGACGAGGCCGCAGGCGAGCCCTCGGGGGGCGAATGGTCCGATGCCAACCCCAGCGGACGCAGCTTGCTGCGGGCCAATGCCGACCTCAGCCCCGCATTGATCGCACGCGCGATTGCCAAGCGCCTGAAGCACCACGGCCTTGATGACTACACCCTGGCACGCATGGACGCCCACCTGGCCATCCTGGATGCCAAGGAAAAATCACTGCAAAGCCTGAGCTTGGGCGCGGCTGCCGAGCGCACGCCCTGGTTTTGCTCGGGATGCCCCCACAACACCTCGACCAAGGTGCCCGAGGGCTCACGCGCCATGGCTGGGATTGGCTGCCATTTCATGAGCCTTTGGATGGACAGAAGCACCACCGGCTTTACCCAAATGGGCGGCGAGGGTGTGCCCTGGACCGGTCAGCAGCCCTTTTGCACCGACACACACATCTTTGCCAACATAGGCGATGGCACCTATTTCCACAGCGGCATTTTGGCGGTGCGCCAAAGCGTGGCCTCAGGCGTCAACATCACCTACAAAATTTTGTACAACGACGCCGTGGCCATGACTGGCGGCCAACCGGTGGGCGAGCGCGCCGAAGGCCACAGCGTGGTGCAAATCGCCATGAGCATGCGTGCCGAAGGCGCGCAACGCATCGATGTGGTCACCGACGAGCCCGACAAATACACCGGCGTGGCCCTGGCCGAAGGCGTGCGGGTTTATCACCGTGATGAACTCGACCGCATCCAGCGCGAAATGCGCGAGATCCTTGGCACCACGGTCATCATTTATGACCAAACCTGTGCCACCGAAAAACGCCGCCGCCGCAAACGCGGCACCCTGGTCGACCCGGCCGTGCGCGTGATGATCAACGAAGAAGTATGCGAAGGCTGTGGGGATTGCGGCGTGCAATCGAACTGCCTGTCGGTCGAGCCTCTGGAAACCGAATTGGGCCGCAAGCGCAGCATCAACCAAAGCACCTGCAACAAAGACACCAGCTGCCTCAAAGGTTTTTGCCCCAGCTTTGTCACGGTAGAAGGGGGCAGCTTCAAAAAGAAATCCAGCGCCAGCCCTGCCAACCCATTCAGCCCCGCCAGCTTGGGTGAACTGCCAGAACCGGACCTGCCCAGCATCACCCAGCCGTGGGGCATTGTGGTGGCTGGGGTGGGCGGTACGGGCGTCATCACCATCGGCCAATTGCTGGGCATGGCCGCCCACATCGAGGGCAAAGGCATCGTCACACAGGACTCGGCCGGACTGGCGCAAAAAGGCGGTGCCACCTGGAGCCATATTTTGGTGGCCAACGCACAAGAAGACGTGCGCACCACCCGCGTGAGCATGGCCGCGGCCGACCTGATCATCGGTTGCGACCCGATTGTCAGTGCCTCTAAAGAAACCACCATGCGCATGCGCCCAGGCCGCACCCATGTGGCACTGAACAGCAACAGCACGCCCACGGCCGCCTTTGTGAAAAATAGCGACTGGCAAAACCCGGCTGCTCAGTGCGTGGCTGAAATCAGTGCCCAAGTGGGCGAAGGCGGTGTTGGCCTGTTTGATGCCGATGCCCTGGCCAAACAAGTCATGGGCGACACCATCTACATCAACCCCATGATCTTGGGCTATGCCTGGCAAAAGGGTTGGGTGCCACTGCGCCGAGAGTCCCTGGCCAGAGCCATTGAACTCAACGATGTACAAGTCAAAAACAACCTCACCGCATTTGAATGGGGCCGCCACGCCGCGCAGCACCTTGACTTGCTGATGCAAAAAATCCAACCTGGTCAGGTGGTTCAATTCAAGAAGCGCGACAGCCTGCAAGACCTGCTGAGCAACCGCATGGCGCGGTTGAACGACTACCAAAACACGGCTTATGCCCAGCAGTATCAGGACTTCGTTCGGCGTGTAGAAATGGCAGAGGCCCCGTTGGGCAAAACCGTGCTGAGCGAAACCGTTGCCCGCCATTTGTACAAATTGATGGCCTACAAAGACGAGTACGAAGTGGCCCGGCTGCACACCCAAACAGGGTTCTTAAAGCGCATTGCCGACAGCTTTGAAGGCGACTTCAAGGTGCATTACCACCTGGCCCCACCCCTGCTGTCCAAAACCAACAGCAAAGGCGAGTTGATCAAGCAAAAATACGGCCCTTTCATGCTCACCGGTTTCAAGCTGTTGGCCAAAATGAAAGGCCTGCGTGGCACGCCCTTCGACCCGTTTGGCCGCTCACACGAACGCCAAACCGAAAGGGCTTTGATGGGTGAATACATGCAGCACATCGAGCAGGCCATCGAAGGTCTGAACAGCGAGACCCACACCCATGCCTTGAAAGTGGCCCAGGTGGCGGAAAACATCAAGGGCTTTGGCCATGTCAAAGAGCGCAACATACGTGCCGCACGCTTGCAATGGCAACAACTGCAGGCCAGCGCTGAATGACAAAGGCCCTCGGATTGTCCGAGGGCCTTTTGGGTTGTGCATTGAAGCCCCAACACAACTGAGGTGGTCCGCATCAGGCCAGCCCCACACTCAACGCGCTGAAGTCAGGGCGTACTGCTCATCGCATGTCCGGCAGCTCGATCTTCACTTCCAACACCTCTAAGTTGTCTTGGCGCTCCAAGTTGACCTTGATGTCTTGGGGATTGATCTTGATGTATTTGCTGATGACCGCAATCAATTCACGCTGTAAATCGGGCAAATAATCGGGTTCAGCGGCATTGCGACCGCTGCGCTCGTGCGCCAAGATGATTTGCAAGCGCTCTTTGGCCACACTGGCAGTTTTCTTCTTTTCACCCAGGAGGAAGGAAAGAAACGACATGGTTCACTTACCTCCGAACAAACGTTTAAAGAAGCCGGGTTTCTCCGCGTCAATGAAGCGCATGGGTTTGTCTTCGCCCAGGAAACGGTCGATCACATCTTTGTAAGCTTCCGATACATCGCTGTTGGCCATGTGGATCGCGGGCGTGCCTTGGTTGGAAGCCTGCAGCACGTTTTCGCTTTCAGGAATCACGCCCAACAATTTGATGCGCAAAATATCTTGGATATCTTGCAAAGACAGCATCTGGCCTTCTTCAACCCGGTTGGGGTTGTAGCGGGTGATCAGCAAGTGCTCTTTGATGGGTTCTAAACCTTCAATGGCCCGCTTGGTTTTGCTGCCCAACATGCCCAAAATACGGTCCGAATCGCGCACCGAAGACACTTCGGGGTTTGTCACCACCAAAGCCTCGTCGGCAAAATGCATGGCCATCAACGCACCGGTCTCGATGCCAGCAGGAGAATCGCAAACGACATATTCGAACCCCATGGCGCTCAAATCGTTCAAGACCTTTTCAACGCCCTCTTGAGACAAGGCATCTTTGTCACGGGTTTGCGAAGCCGCCAACACGAACAAGTTGTCACACTGCTTGTCTTTGATGAGGGCCTGGTTCAAATTGGCCTCCCCTTGGATCACGTTGATCAGGTCATACACCACGCGGCGTTCACAGCCCATGATCAGGTCCAAATTGCGCAGACCTACATCGAAATCAATGACGGCCGTTTTGAAGCCTTTCAGCGCCAGGCCAGTGGCGAAACTGGCACTGGTTGTGGTCTTGCCCACGCCACCTTTACCGGAAGTCACAACGACAATTTTTGCCATGGGTTCATCTTTCTTAGACTAAGTATCAATACAAATTCAATTTTGTCAGGTCTGCAAAGGCAAAACCAACAACTTGTCACCATCCGGACCTGTTTGCAAACTCACTTGTGCGGCCAGGCCCAACACCTCTTTGGGCAACGCGTTTTCACTGGTGCGGTATATGCCTGCAATCGAAATCAACTCGGGCGCCATGACTTGGGCAAAAATGCGTGCCTGCGTATTGCCTCTGGCCCCGGCAATGGCTTTGCCACGCAAAGCGGCATAAATGTGGATATGGCCATCGGCAATGACTTCAGCCCCCGCATTGACCATGGCCAAAACAATCAGATCGCGGCCTTTGGCGTAAACCTGTTGGCCCGAACGCAAGGGCTTGTCTATGACCATGGGGCCTAAAACAGGAAGTGCAGACGCGGGCGGAGAAACCGGCACAGAAACAGACGCTGGGACAACTTCAGGAACAGACGCCATCGCCATGGGCTCGGCAAGCTGCACAGATCGGCGAATGCGGGCATCACTGGCATCCACCAAGCCCAGGGCCTTGGCTTGCTGAAAAAGGGCTTCCTGAGCGCCTTTGATGGCCAAAGGCAACATCCCCTGTTCACGCAAAACAGACAGCAAGCGTGGAAAATCAAAAGAGGCTTCTGATAAATTTTCAAAATCAAGAAAACCAACATCAATGATGACGGGATCTTGCTCAAAAAAACCAGGACTTTCGGCCAGCTGCGCACGCAAAGCCTTTTCAATCAGGAAAACATCGGTGGTTTTAAGAACCAAAGCCACCAGCGACAAATCGGCGCTTTTGATGTCGTAACAGCTTGTAGGTGTGCTTTCTGAAACGGTCGACATGGTGCCAGTGGGTATGGAAAGAGCCAAATCTTAACAGCGCAGTTGTCCTTTGTTTTTTCTCTATAGGTTTATATCTTTAAATAGCAGTAGTAGATAAAGGCAGCACCTCGCTGTGGACAAGCTATTTTTGTTGAGCCCTGACATGGACTTAAGTGGTTTGCGAAGGTGTTCATCTCCCTGCTTCATTGGTGTTTCAACAAAATGAACAACTTTTGGTCAACAGACCAAGTTGTGGATAAGCTGCCAGTTGTTGGTTTTTTATCCACAGGCTTATTCAGGATGTGTTTCCATTGTCGATCAACCATTGGAGCACTACTTTTGCGACAAAACCCAGCATACCAAAGGCCAATCCGAGAAAAATAACGAACGTACCAAATCTGCCAGCTTTGGATTCCCAGGCGAGTTGGCCAATGATGAAAAGCATGTACAGCATCAACGCCCCCACACCCAGCGTCAGGCCAAACCCAGCAAATTGTTCTTCAGTGAAACCAAACATCAATTTTTATCCTGTACGACCAGACGTTTTGCCCAATGCGAGACACCGATCAAATCTTTGTACAGATGGCAGTCGCCATGGTTCAAAACCTCCGGTCAGCAAAGCTGTTACTTCCAAGCAAGCCGATGAAGACCAGGCCAGATGACAAAATTTGTCGGGTGCAAATGGCGCGATCAATTTGACGAATAAAGTCACCCAGCCGCCCTGATACAAATCCAGAACGGACTTTTGACCATGTTTTTGAAACACAAGACCCACCATGGAAAGTTTGGTGCCCTGGAAAAGGCCAAAACAAGGGGTGAACCAAGGTTTGAATGGTTTTTGGACACCGCTCTTGCTCGGGATATGGGCATGCGCCAAGCTTAAGCAAATCGCCGATTTTTCGGCTTGATCTGTGTCAAGTCAAAAACACAATAAAAAGGCCGCTTTGACAGCGGCCTGTGTCTCAAGTGTGGCTGAACTGAACGGGATTTCAGTGGTGGCCTTCATGCCTGTGGCTGGCATGTCGGCCGCCTTTGAAATGTTTCATGGATTTGAGGGTTTCAGCATCAAACACCTTTTGCTGCAATGGGTTCAAACCGGCATAAAACGCCTTGGTTGCTTCCGCGTGTTTTTGCATTTGGAGGTCGCGTTGGGCTTTGTGTGCTTGCATCTGATCAATGCGCTGGGGAGTGGTCAGATTGTCCATCGCCTTGAAGTCAAGTTTGGACACTGACAGGGCAGGGCGCTGCATGGTTTGTGAGAACGTGAGCCAAGCGGCTTCTTGGCCCGCTTCGAGGTTCAACTTGTTTTTGAGTTCGGCCAGGTGTTGGGCATGGCGTTCGCCCATTTTGCTGTGCATTTTCTCCATGCGCGCAGACCTGTTGTTGTCTGGCGTTTGGGCAGGGTCTGTGGCGGCCATGCCCAGATTGGCCAAACTGGCCAATAAAGCAGCGGCAATCAAAGTGGTGCGAATCGATTTCATGGAAAACATCCTTTCAGTGGTGGGGTGACTGAAGTGTGTGCCGGCCGTGTTGCTGGGGTGTGGCCAGAATGCAGTGATTTGTAAAGCTCAATGAATAGGGTGTGTACAACCACCGGCCTCAGAAACCAGGGACTTGGCAGCCAATTCAGCGTCCAAGTCGGCCCGATTGAAAATCTTGCACCGCCTGCACCAGCTCTTGGTGTGTGTTCATCACAAACGGGCCGTGTTGGGCAATGGGTTCATGAAGCGGTTGACCACTGATGAGCAGCAGTTTGCTGCCTGCTTGGCCACGCAAGACCACACCATCGCCCGCATTGGCAAGAATGGCCATGCGTTGCAGCGGCACCGTGTGGTGGCCCTGCGGCCCTTGCACATCCACCTGGCCACGGTAAACATAGACAAAGGCATTGTGCGAGGTGGGCAGGGCTTGTGTGAAAACCTGATCGCCACTGAAATGCACATCCAAATACAAGGGGTTGCTGGGGAAGTCCTTGGGCAAGCGGTGCATGGCACCGGCAGTACCATGGCTTTCACCCGCAATCACGCGCACCAAAACCCCTTGCGCGGTGGTCATTTCAGGCACCTCGTGGCTTTGGATATCGCGGTACCAAGGCGCACACATTTTTTGCTGTGAAGGCAGGTTCAGCCACAGTTGAAAACCCTCCATCACCCCGTCTTCTTGTTCGGGCATCTCGCTGTGAACAACGCCACGGCCGGCGGTCATCCACTGCACGCCCCCGTTTTGCAAAAGGCCCTCATGGCCCGCACTGTCTTTGTGGCGCATGCGGCCTGCGATCATGTAGGTCACGGTTTCAAAGCCGCGGTGGGGGTGGTCGGGAAATCCGCCGCCGTAATCTTTGGGGTCGTCGCTGCCAAACTGGTCCAGCATCAAAAAAGGATCCAGCCGTTGTTGCAAATCGGCTGTGAGCACGCGGGTCAAGCGCACGCCCGCGCCATCGCGGGTGGGCCGGCCTGCCACCAATTGCGCAACCGCGCGGGGGTTTTGAATGGGCAAAGTCATGCCCTGCATGATGCCGCAAATCAAAAGCCCAAGGCAGCTTCAACTCAAAATTTCAGCCATCAGGTTTGCGGCATGGCGGAATGCCCAACAGGCCGTAGAACCGTCACCAGCCACCAGCCATTTAGCCCGGCGGGCGCTGACCTCAAGTACAACCACGCTCAAGCACCCAAGCACGGTGTGGCGGCAAGGCTCAAGCACATGAGCCATGGTAGAGCGCAGACAAGGCCCTTAAGGCTGCAGAAGGTTGTTGACGCGGTGCGTCCGGGCAAAACTCAAGTGGCCACGGTGTAGCCTTCTTCGGTGATGGCTTTGGCCAAAACTTCCCGTGGCTGATTCGATTCAACCACCACCATTTTTTGCGCAAGGTCAATGGTCACTTTGGCATTGGGGTCTATAAACAGCAAGGCTTTGCTGACGGCTTTTTCGCAGTGACCGCAAGTCATGCCTTCAACGGTGAAAATTTGGTTCATCATCTGTCCTCCAAGGCTGCCCTTTTGGGCTTCAGTAAAGCATAGCCCCAAAAACACAGCACCCAATGACCCAAATCAAGTCCGCGCCACAGACCCTAGACATCGGCATTGGTGGCATGACCTGTGCATCGTGTGTGGCGCGGCTCGAAAAGGCCTTGAACAAAGTGCCGGGTGTAGACACGGCAACGGTCAATCTGGCCACCGAGTCGGCGCGCATTTCTTTGCAGCCAAGGGAGGTGAGCGAGGCCCAGTTGCGCCGCACGATACGCGACGCTGGGTACGAGCCCCGCAGCCCAGAAGCGGCAGAGCAGGCCGGCAATGCCACTGGATGGGCTGGCTTTGGCCCCGTGGCCTGGGGCCTGTTGCTGTCAACGCCTTTGGTTTTGCCCATGCTGGCGAACTTGTGGGGGCAGCATTGGATGCTGCCCGCTTGGGTCCAATTTGCATTGGCTACGCCTGTGCAATTCATTTTGGGGGCGCATTTTTACAAAGCCGGCTGGCATGCCCTGAAAGCGCTGACCGGCAACATGGATTTGCTGGTGGCCTTGGGTACCAGTGCAGGTTGGTTGCTGTCGGTCTGGCTTTGGCTAACGGCGCACGCGGGCCACAGCCCGCATTTGTACTTTGAAGGCTCGGCGGTGGTGATCACCTTGGTCATGCTGGGCAAGTGGCTGGAAACCCGCGCCAAACGCCAAACCACCGAGGCCATTCGGGCCCTGCATGCCTTGCGGCCAGACAAAGCCCATTGGCTCAGTGGCGAGGGCGAGGTCGATGTGCCGGTGGACGAGGTCTTGGTGGGCGACCGCATTGTGGTGCGGCCTGGTGAACGTTTCCCACTCGATGGCCAATTGCTGGAGGGCCAAACCCAGGTGGACGAATCCATGTTGACGGGCGAGCCCTTGCCCGTGACCAAGGGGCAAGGCGATGCGATCACCGGAGGGTCTATGAATGGTGACGGGCGCGTGCTCATGCGGGTGTTGGCCGTGGGCCACGAGACCGTGCTCGCGAACATCATCCGTTTGGTGGAAGACGCCCAAGCGGGCAAGGCGCCCATTCAGCGCCTGGTGGACAAAGTGGCCGAAATTTTTGTGCCCGTGGTGCTGGCCATCGGCTTGCTCACCTTGGGGGTGTGGATGGCACGCGGCGCTGATTTTGAAACCGCGCTCATCTACGCCGTGGCGGTGCTGGTGATCGCCTGCCCCTGCGCTTTGGGCCTGGCCACGCCGGTGGCCATCATGGCCGGCACAGGGGTGGCCGCCAAACACGGCATCCTGATCAAAGACGCACAGGCCCTGGAAATCGCCCACCAGGTGCAGACCGTGGCGTTTGACAAAACCGGCACCCTCACCGTGGGCCAGCCCCGCCTGACCCACGCCGTGGCTGCCCCTGAACACGGCCTTGAGCAGGCCTTGGCCTGGGCCGCAAGCGTGCAAAGTGGCAGCGAACACCCATTGGCCCGCGCGGTGCTGAACAAGGCCCGCGCTGAAAACCTGACACTCACGAGCCCCAAAGACCTGGTTGCCGTGCCCGGTCGCGGGGTGCAGGCCGAGGTGCAAGGCCGGGTGTTTTTGTTGGGCAGTTTGCGTTGGCTGCATGAGCAAGGCTTGCCCACAGACCTGTGGGCCAACGAGGTGCCAGGCCTGATGGCCGAAGGCGCCACCTTGTCGGCCATGGCCGAGCGAAGCGATGTGGGCCTGCAAGGCGTGCTGTTGATGGCCTTTGGCGACGAGCCCAAAATCGGTGCCGCGGAGGCCTTGGCCGAGCTGCGCGCGCGCGGCTTGAAACTGGTGATGATCTCCGGCGACAACCGCGCCGCCGCCGAGGCCATGGCACGCCGTTTGGGCTTGCGCCCAGAAGACGGCGAGGTGTTGGCCGACGTGTTGCCAGGCGACAAAGCGGCCCAGGTGAAAAAACTGCGCGAGGGCGGGCGCATTGTGGCCATGGTGGGCGACGGTGTGAACGACGCGCCCGCACTGGCCGCCGCCGATGTGGGCATGGCCATGGCCACCGGCACCGATGTGGCTATGCATGCGGCGGGCATCACCTTCATGCGCGGCGATGTGGCCTTGGTGGGCGCGGCCTTGGACATATCGGCCCGCACGGTGGCGAAAATTCGGCAAAACCTGTTTTGGGCCTTTGCCTACAACGTGGGGGGCATTCCCTTGGCGGCCATGGGCTTTTTGAACCCGGTGATCGCGGGCGGCGCGATGGCGCTCAGCTCGGTGAGCGTGATGGCCAACGCGCTCTTGCTCAAACGCTGGCGGCCCGCGCCCCGTTGATGCTCAAAACGACCATTTCGTGCCCAGCGTCAGGGTGTTGAACCGGTCTTGACGCACCAAGCTGGTGTCCAATTGCCATTGGGCATGCACATTCATGCGCACGCCAGTGGCCCAGGCGGGCTTTTCATGCTGCTGACCATAAACCTCCACATGGGCCGTCATGGGCCCAAAACCACGCTCCCAAGCCAGGCCCCAAGTGCCAACACGTTGGCGGCCGGAAAAATCTTGCGCGCCCAAGTTGCTGTGAAAGCTGCCCAAGCCGCTGTGGTTGCAAGTGAACAAGGCATTCACATAAGCCGTGGTGGACTCGGCCGTGCTGGCGGCAGCACCCAAGACCGCACCCGCATTGCAGCCGTTTTCTTGCGCAGGCGTTAAGCGAAACTTGGCCTGAAGGTTGCGCGTTTCAAGGCCGGTTCCACGTTCGCGTGCAAAGCCGGCCGAAAGCTCCATGCCGTCTATGGGGGCATAGGCCGGTGCCACCGACCACATCTGCGCGCCGTTGCGCCCTCGGGTGAGCCAAGCCTCCACGTGGCCGCCCCCCGGGGCGTTGACATTGGCATCGTCAACACTCAAGGGCCGGCCAGCATGGGCATGGGTTGTGCAAAAGAAACCGACGAGCAAGGCCAGGCATGGCGATAAAAAAGCATGGTTTTTCATACAGGAATATTCAAGCCAAAGTCGGATAGTCGGTGTAGCCCACCTCGGTTCCGCCATAAAAGGTTTTGCGGTCGGGGCTGTTGTAGGGGCCACCTTGTTTCAGACGCAGGGCCAGATCGGGGTTGGCGATGAAGGATTTGCCAAAGGCCACCAGATCGGCGTCTTGGGCCAAGGCTTCTTGCGCGAGGTTCAGGTCATAGCCGTTGTTGAGCATCCAGGCACCATGTCCACCGGCCAAGGCATAGGCGCGTTTCAACGCCACATAGTCAAAAGGCGCAGCGCCTTGCTGGTGGTCGCGTGGGCCACCGGTGGAGCCTTCAATCACATGCACATAGGCCAGGCCCATGGGGCCAAGCAGGCCGGCCACATGCTCAAACAAGGCCTGGGGATGGTCGTCGCTGGCGTCGTTGGCGGGGGTCACGGGTGACAAACGGATGGCGGTGCGGTCGCCGCCAATTTCATCCACCACCGCCGCCATCACCTCGCCCAAAAAGCGGGCCCGGTGCGGGATGCTGCCGCCATAGGCGTCGCTGCGCTGGTTGCTGCCTGCGCGCAAAAACTGGTCGACCAGGTAGCCGTTGGCGGCATGCACCTCGACCCCATCGAAGCCCGCGGCCATGGCGTTGGCGGCGGCATGGCGGTAGTCCTGCACGATGCCAGGCAACTCTTCGGCGGTCAGCGCGCGTGGCTCGGAAGTCTCGACGAACTGGGCTTGGCCGTCGACCAAGAGCACGGTTTTGGCTTTGGCGGTGATGGCCGATGGGGCCACGGGGGCCGCGCCACCGGGCTGCAAGCTGATGTGCGAGATGCGCCCCACATGCCACAGCTGCAGCACGATGCGGCCGCCTTCGGCATGTACCGCCGCGGTCACCTGTTGCCATGCGCTGATTTGGGCTTGGCTCCAAATGCCTGGCACATCGGCGTAGCCTTGGCCTTGGTGGCTGATGGCCGTGGCCTCGGTGATGATCAGGCCGGCCCCGGTGGCGGGGTTGGCGCGTTGGCGGTAATAGGTGGCCATGCGGGCGTTGGCCAGGCTGCCAGGGGCGCGGTTGCGCGTCAAGGGGGCCATCACAATGCGCGAGGCCAGCGCCATGGCGCCCACTTGGCAGGGTTCAAACAAAGAGGTCATATCGGCAGTTTAAAAAGAACAAAAGGTCAGTGCGCATGCCTCAGATGGCATAGCCCGGATTTTCGCGATGCAACTTGCGCAGCAAAGACGGCCACACAAAAGCGCCCCCCAAGCCCCCGGTTTGTACCCGCACGGCATGGGCCACGCCTTGCAAAATGCCAGGCTCCAAAGTGGTCAGGCCATTGGGGCCGGATTGTCCGGCCAGTGCATCGACTTGGATGCGGCAGGTGTTTTCAAGGGTGTACATCGACAAAAAGGCGTCGGCAATGGTTTTGCCCACAGTCAGCAGGCCGTGGTTGCGCAGCACCAGGTAATTGGCCCCGCCCAGGTCGGCCTGCAGGCGGCGCTTTTCACCGTCGTTGATGGCCACGCCCTCATAGCCATGGTAGGCCAGGGAGGCCAACACAAAGGTGCTTTGCTGGCTGATCGGCAGCACACCGTGCGCCTGAGCGCTCACGGCCACGCCTGCGCGGGTGTGGGTGTGCAACACGCAACCGGCATCCGGGCGGGCATCGTGCACGGCGCTGTGGATGACGAAACCGGCCGGGTTGACCGGAAACGGGCTGTCGTGCAGCTTGTTGCAGGCCATGTCCACCTTGACCAGGCTGGAAGCGGTGATCTCGTCAAACATCAGCCCATAGGGGTTGATCAAAAACTGGTGCTCGTCGCCCGCAACGGAATGGGGCAGTTTGGCGCTGATGTGGGTGAACACCAGATCGCTCCAGCCGTACAAGGCCACCAGCCGGTAGCAGGCCGCCAAATCGAGCCGCAGTTGCCACTCGTCGGGGTGGATGCTGTCTTTCAAAGAAGGGATTTCAAACGCCATGCCCGCAGCTCCGGTTGTGAAAAAGGCAAGACAGCTTAAACCCAAGCCAGCGCGGTCAATGACGTGTTGGTGACTGAGCATGCAAATGTGCCTTTGCCTTGATTCAACCTGAATCCGGCAATTGGGCACGGCCGAGGGGCTGACGAAGCAGGTCTCTGGCTTGGTCTCAACCCGGCCGCGTCAGGCTTTCGAGCCGGTTCAGGTAAGCCAGGGCAAAGTGGCCACCGTCTTCGTGGGGCCCGCACATCTCCACGCTGGCTTGCAACTGGCTGCAAACCGCGGGGCGCGTGGGCTGGCCGAAGATTTGGCAGCGCCCATGGGCATCGAGTTGCACACAGGGCACGCCTGCAGGTTTGCCCTGTGGCATGCCCGGTATGGGCGAGGAGATGGACGGGGCAATGCAGCAAGCAGCGCAGCCCGGGCGGCAGGCCAGGCGATGGCTTGTGGGGGGGCTTATCGCGGCCACAAGGCCCACAGTGCCAAGCCTTGGTTGATGCGCCCGGCAAACTCGCCCGCAACGGGGCCGGAGCCCGCGTAGTAGTCGGCACGCACCGCGCCCACGATGGCGCTGCCGGTGTCTTGCGCAATCACCAATTTGTCCAGCGAGGCCCCCGCCCCCTTGGAGACCAACCACAGCGGCGTGCCGTAGGGGATGCTTTGCCGGTCTACCGCGACGGAGCGCCCGGCGGTCAGGGGCACGCCTTGCGCGCCTTTGGGGCCTGCGGGTTCAAGCCCTGCAGGCAGGGCCTCTTCTTTGAAGAAAATAAAGCGCGGGTTTTTCCACAACAATTCGTTGACCCGCGAGGGGTTGCGTGTCATCCAGTCTTTGATGCCAGGCCAAGACGCATCGGTCAGCAAGCGCTGCTGCAAAAGCCAGCTGCCAATGCTTTTGTAGGGCTGTTCGTTGGAGGCTGCAAAGGCCATGCGCACCGTGCGCTGGCTGCCATCGGGCTCGCTGATGCGGATCAGCCCAGAGCCCTGGATGTGCAACACCATGGCCTCAATCGGATCGGCCAGGTAGGCGATTTCTCGCCCGCGCAAACCCGCAGGTGTACGGCTTTCAATTTCTTGGCGGGTGAACCAAGGCGTGTTTTTGCGCAAGTCTTTGGGCGGGGCATACAGCGCGGTGGCAAAGCCCGCGCGTGGCAGGCGGCTGGCTTCGAACTGGGGTTCGTAATAAGAGGTCAGTTTGCCTTGCGCCATGCCCTCTGGCGACTCGATGCGGTAAGGCCGCAGGTTTTCCCGCACCCAGTTGCGCTGCGCGGACAGCGGGGCATTGGCCATCAGCCTGAGTTGTGGACAGACTTTGGCCCAAGCGGCCATGGGGCGTGAGCAGCTGTGCAGCCAAGCGGGCCAAGCTTGCGCGATGTCGTCGGTGTCCAAGCCCGGAAGGGCCGACCAAGGCACGGGCACCCAGCGGCTTTTGGCCTGCACGATGGTGTCCGGCAAGGGCCCTTCAGGGGCCTTTGCCGTGGAGACATCGCCGAGCGTCCCTTGGGGTGTTTGCTGGGCGCTGGAAGGGCTTGTTTGTGCAGGCCCTTGCACCACAGGCGCGCCGGTGCAAGCGGACATGCTGCCTACAATCAGCGCCAAAACCCCGGCGGCAATGGCGCGGGAAACATTTGGAAATGGAACTTTTCGCATGGCCCTTATTTTGCTGGAAGCTTTGTTGGCCTTGCTGGTCTTCGTGGCGATTGTGTGGTGGACCATGTTTTCGGGCCGTCCAAAAGGCGAGTTGCCCAAGACAGACAAAAAGCCTTCAGACGACGAGTCGCCCTGATGGCGGGCTTGGTGCGTGGCTCAGTCGAGCAGCGATGCCGCCCCTTCAAACCTTTGGGCGTAATAGCGGCTGGCCAGTTTGTCCATGCGCACACCGGTGCGGGGGTTGCTGGCATGCACAAAACGGCCATCGCCGACATAAATGCCCACATGCGAATGGCGCTGGCCCAGGGTGTTGAAAAACACCAAATCACCCGGCTGCAGCGCTGTGGTGTCGATGGGTTTGGCTTGCTGGCCCAACTCGGCCGCTGAGCCCCTGACACGCAGGCCAGTGGCCTCGCGGTAAACATGCGAGATCAGGCCCGAGCAGTCAAAACCGGTGGCCGGTCCCTTGCCGCCCCAGGCATATCGGGTGTCCAGCAAAGACAGGGCGAACACAGCCAAGTCGTTGCGTTTGCCTTGGTCAAGCTGGCGGCCCTGGTGGGGTGTCTGGGCGCGCTCGGGCGCTGGTTGAGGACTTGATGGCTGGCGAACGGGCGCAGAGCAGGCGGCCAGCACCAAGGCGCTCAGCACCACCAGCCAGCGGGCCCATCTGTGGCCTTGCGTCCACACAGGGTGTTTCAGCCAAGCGCTCATGCCATGGCCCGAAGCAGGTTGGCCAGCTCGACAGCGGACTTGACTTCCATCTTGTCAAACACGCGCGATCGGTGAACCTCAACGGTGCGCACGCTGATCTCGAGTTGGTCGGCAATCAGTTTGTTGGGCAGGCCCTCGACCACCAGCCGCATCACATCGCGCTCGCGCTCGGTCAAATCGCCCTGGCGCGAGCGCAAGAAATTTTGCTGTTGGCGGGCCGTCAAACGCGTTTGCGACAGCAGCAAGGCTTGTTCAACGCGGTCCACCAGTGCGTTGTCCGAAAAGGGTTTTTCACAAAAATCAAAAGCGCCGCGTTTGACGCTGTCTACCGCTGTGGGCACATCGGCATGGCCGGTCAGAAAAATGACGGGCCAGGCGTCGGCGATGCCGTTGGACTGCAGCTGTTCAAACAAGGCCAAACCGCTCATGCCCGGCATGCGCACGTCGAGCAAAATGCATCCCGCTTGCTGGGGTGCGGCGTGCAGGGCAATCCGGTCTTGCGCCAGCATGGCCAAAAAGGCTTCAGCGCTGGCATGCGACTGGCTCAACAGACGGCGCGTGCGCAGCAGCCAGGCCATGCCTTCGCGCACGCCAATGTCGTCATCTACGATGTGGACCATGCAGTCAAAAGAAGGGTGCATGGCGCGATTTTAGGCGCTTGCGCTGGCGGCGTTTTGGGGCGCTGCAGGCAAGGTGAAGCGAAAAACCGTGCCTTTGGGGTGCTGTGCGCCAAACGCGAGTTGCCCGCCGTGTTGCTCGACCACCGTGCGGCACAGGCTCAGGCCCAGGCCCATGCCTTCGGCCTTGGTGGTGAAAAAGGGGTTGAAGAGCTGGGCCTCGATCTCGGCCTCTATGCCGGCGCCGACATCGGTGACGGAAAACTCAATGCCCGAAGCGGCCAGCGACAGCGCACAGCGCTTGGCCTGCAAAACCAGCACCCGGTCTTGGCACTGTGGCAGGTCCATGGCTTGCATGCCGTTGCGGGCCAAATTGAGCAAGACCTGCTCGACCATGGTGCGGTCACACCAGACCGGTGGCAAACGGGCCTCGATGCGGGTGAGCACGCGCACCTGCAGTTTGCGCGCCTGCAGGTTGACCAAGGGCGCAATGGCATCGAACAGGGCTTGAGGCGAGACAGCTTCGCGCGCCTGGTCGCGGCGGCGCACAAAATCATGCACGCTGTTGATCACCCGCCCTGCCCGTTCGGCCTGCTCGGCAATGCGCCGCAGCGCCATGTGCACATCGTCCAGGTTGTGGGGTGCCGCACCGGGCTCTTTGAGCAGGTTCAGCGAGCCGTTGGCGTAACTGGCAATGGCGGCCAGGGGTTGGTTCAATTCGTGGCTGAGCAAGGAGGCCATTTCGCCAACCGTGGCCAGCCGGGCCGTGGCCTGCAGGCGCTCTTGGCTGGCACGGGAAACCTCTTCAATTCGGCGCTGTTCACTGATGTCGATCACCGCCCCCATCCAGCCGGTTTGCTGGCC
>CAMCNQ010000018.1 GCA_945875955.1 Limnohabitans sp. Rim8
CCAGAACATCCAAAGGATTGAGCGCGAGGATTTCTTCAAATACCAAGTTGGCCTTGGAGCGCAGGCCTAAGACCAAAAGTACTTTGGCTTTGAATTTCAACCAAAGACACCTGCTGCGGCTGAAAGTGGGGGCTCTGGAAGGCGAAAAATGGGTATTCACTGACATGCCGCAGCGCCCATTTCGAGGCATATTTCAATTTTCTGTTGCACCACGACGACCCAGGCGATGATCAGCCAACTGCTGGTGGCCAGTGGAATGTGTTGGTCGAGGATCAGCTTGGGGCTGATTTTGCGCGTGAGCCATAGCGCAGGTTTGGAGGCCACATCGAGCAATTGCCAAAAAACATTGTTGTCACGGTTGGACCCTGCCAGCAAGCCCAGCAAGAAACGCCCGACGATGAACATCAGAGACAGTTCAATCAGACTCTTAACAATGACAACTGCCAGCAACATAAGAATTCATTGATCCAGATCAAGTAATTGCGAAATTCTATGGATTCGCGCCTTGTCTACCTAATCAAACAAAAAGCCTTATGAAAAATGAGTCAATGCCTTTATTGGTGCTTGCGCACCCGCTTCATTCGGGAAAAAAAGATTTCTGACAGTTGGCTTACGGAATTTGATGGAGCCGCATGGGTCTGCAAGTTTTGATTCCTAGGGAAAACACCGAGAAAATTTTGTCAAATTCTTAGCGGATTGACAAAACTTTGGCGAAAGCCGTTGGCTGCAAGAAAACAAAATGGCAGACGTTTGTTCAGGAGCTCGCCTGACCGGTGCAGGGACAGGTGGATGGCCTGTTTTTAAAAGGGCGCTGTCAGCTCAAAAGCGCTTGCGCAAATTCGCGGGCGTTGAAGGTTTCCAAGTCTTCCAACTTCTCGCCAACGCCGATGAAGTAGACCGGAATCGGTTTTTCACGCGCGATCGCGCACAGCACCCCGCCCTTGGCTGTACCGTCCAACTTGGTCACAATCAGCCCCGTCAGGCCCAGTGTGTCGTCGAAAGCCTTGACCTGGGACAGGGCGTTTTGCCCGGTGTTGCCATCAATCACCAGCAGCACCTCGTGGGGGGCAGTGCCGTCGGCCTTTTGTACCACCCGTTTGATTTTTTTCAGTTCCTCCATCAGGTGCAACTGGGTGGGCAAGCGGCCGGCGGTGTCCACCAGCACCACGTCGCGGCCTCGGGCACGCCCGGCGCTCACCGCGTCAAAACTGACGGCGGCCGGATCACCGCCTTGTTGGCTGATGATCTCCACGGTGTTGCGGTTGGCCCAGACGGCCAGCTGCTCTTTGGCAGCGGCGCGAAAGGTGTCGGCGGCAGCCAGCAGCACGCTCAAACCCGCGTCGCTCAGGTGCTTGGTGAGTTTGCCAATCGAGGTGGTTTTGCCCGCGCCGTTGACCCCCGCCACCATGATCACGGTGGGCTGGTGGTCGCCGATGGTCAGTGGTTTTTGCAGGGGCAGCAGCAAATCGCAGATGGCTTCGACCAGCAGGTTTTTCACCTGGTCGGGCTCGCTGGCCTTGGCTTCTTTGACCCGGCGTTTGAGGTCCTTGAGCAGATGCTCGGTGGCTTTGACGCCGGTGTCGGCCATCAGCAGGGCGGTTTCCAGCTCTTCATAAAGCGCGTCGTCAATGCGGGTGCCGGTGAACACCGTGGTGAGGCTGGAGCCGGTTTTGCGCAGGCCCGCTTTCAGTCGCTCCATCCAGCCTTGCCGCGCAGATGGGGCTGCAGGCGCGGTAGGGGGCAGGTTGGCCTCTGGCTTTGTGGCTGAGGCCAAAGCATGGGGCGCAACAGAGGCTGAGGTTGGCACGCTTGCCGAAGTGGTCTGCAGCACTGTTTTGTCGGCTGCAAGGGGTAAGGTGGGGGCTGCTGGCACCGATGGGACCACGGCAGGCGGGGATTTTTTTTTGAAGAAACTGAACATGTCGTGGATTTAAAGGATCATGCATTCTATGAAACCAAAGTTTCTCTTGGGATTTTCAGTCGCAACCGCCTTGCTGGCCGCGGCTTGGAACGCCTCAGCGCAGGCCCAGCCAAGCCTGCACAGCGCGGCTGCCCCGTCTGGCCAAACTGCTCAGGCCCAAGTCCACACCTTCACTTTGACCAATGGCATGGCCTTGTGGGTCAAACCCGATCGCCGTGCCCCCACTGCGGTGCAAATGGTCTGGTTGCGCGTGGGCTCTATGGACGAGGTGGACGGCACCAGCGGCGTGGCCCATGTGTTGGAACACATGCTGTTCAAGGGCACGCCAAGTTTGGCGGTGGGTGAGTTTTCGCGCCGCGTGGCCGCTTTGGGCGGGCGAGAAAACGCCTTCACCGCCAAAGACTACACCGGGTATTACCAGCAAATCCCGTCCAAGCAACTCGAAGCCGTGATGCGCTTGGAGTCAGACCGCTTTGCCAACAACCAGTGGCCCGATGCCGAATTCGCCAAGGAGCTGGAGGTGGTGAAAGAAGAACGCCGCCTGCGCACCGACGACAACCCCCGGGCCCAGTTGCACGAAATGTTGTCGGCCACCGCTTTGTTAGCCTCGCCCTACCGCCGGCCCATTGTGGGCTGGATGAGTGACTTAGAGGCCATGACGGCGCAAGATGCCCGCGATTTTTACCGCAAGTGGTACACACCGGCCAACGCGGTGGTGGTGGTGGCTGGTGATGTCGACCCGCTGCAAGTCAAGGCGTTGGCCGAAAAATACTACGGATCCATACCGACCCGCGCTGTGCCTGAGCGCAAACCCCGGGATGAGCCCGCACAGCAAGGCCTGCGCCGCTTCGAATTCAAAGCGCCGGCCGAGCAGTCCTATGTGGCACTGGCCTTCAAGGTGCCGCGCCTGGCCAGCCTGGCGGCCAGCCCTGAACACGACGACGCCCTGGCATTGACGGTGTTGGCCGCCGTGCTCGATGGGTACAGTGGCGCACGCCTGGACCGTGCATTGACACAGGGCGAAAACCGCCTGGCCGACAGTGCGGGGGCCTACAACGGCCTCATGGGCCGTGGCCCGCAGTTCTTTTACCTGGAAGGTGTGCCCGCCAAAGGCCAAACGCCTGAGGCGCTGGAAGCCGCCTTGCGCGCCCAGGTGCAACGCGTGGCCACCGAAGGCGTCAACGAGGCCGAGCTGCAGCGTGTCAAAACCCAATGGGTGGCCAGCGAAATTTACAAACTGGACTCGGTTTTTAACCAAGCGCGTGAGCTGGGTGTGGCCTGGACACTCGGTTTGCCGCCCGATTACGGCGCGCAATTGATCGCTCGTTTGCGGCAAGTCACGCCAGCGCAGGTGCAGGCCGTGGCGCAAAAGTATTTTGGCGATGACAGCCTCACCGTGGCCACCTTGCGCCCCCAGCCCTTGTCGGGTCAGCCCAAAGCACGCCGCGCCGCGCCGGGTGCCCGACATTGAACCACCGTCCTCCCATGAAAGTTCCCTACCCCATGTTTTTGATCCCCTCCTTGTCCATGAGTGCACGGGCTTTGCGGCTTTCGGCTTTGCTGCTGGTCTGCGCGTCTGCGGTGGGCTGGGCGCACGCGTCCTTGCCCATTCAACAGTGGACCCAGCCCAAGGGTGTTCGCGTGTTCTTGGTCGAGAGCCACGCCATTCCCATGGTCGATGTGCAAATCGACATCGACGCGGGCAGCCGCCGCGACCCTGTGGCGCAGGCGGGTCTGGCCTCGGTCATGACCGGGCAAATGGCCAATGGCACCCGCGCTGAACCCCAAGGCCAAGGCCCTTACCCCCAGGCCATGGACGAAAACCAGATCGGCGAAGCCTGGGCCGACCTGGGGGCCAGCTTTGGGGGCAGTGCAGGCGGCGACCGCATGAGTTTCGGTCTGCGCAGCCTGAGCTTTCCGGACCTGCTGGACAAAGCCGTGGCATTGGCCGCTCGGCAGATGGCGCACCCGGCCTTTCCTGAAGCCATGTGGCTGCGCGACCGCGAACGCATCAGCGCGTCCATCCGTGAATCGCTGACCAAGCCTGGCACGGTGGTGCAGCAACGCTTTGCCCAGGCCGTTTACGGCAATCACCCCTATGGCCAAATCACCACGCCCGAGACCCTCTCGCGCATCGGCGTGCAAGACCTGAAAACCCTGCACGCCCAGGCCTTGCGCCCCTGTCGTGCCACGGTGAGTGTGGTGGGGGCCTTGAGCCGCGCCCAAACCGATGCCTTGGTGCAACGCCTGCTGGCGCAGTGGCCTCAAGAATCGGGCTGCCAGCGCCTGCCGCCCGTTCCCGAAGTGGCCCCTTTGGCCGCCGCACAAAGTCTAACCCTGAGCTTTGACTCGGCCCAAGCCCATGTGCTGATGGGTCAGCCCGGCTACAAGCGCGATGACCCCGACTTTTTTGCGCTGCTGGTGGGCAACCACATCTTGGGTGGCGGGGGTTTTGTCTCGCGCCTGACCCAGCAGGTGCGTGAAAAGCGCGGCCTGAGCTACAGCGTTTACAGCGCTTTCTCGCCCGCCTTGCATGCGGGCGCCTTCACCGTTGGCTTGCAAACCCGGCCCGACCAAGCCGAGCAAGCGCTCGCCGTGGCCCAAGAGGTGGTGCGCGGTTTTGTCAGCGACGGGCCCACCGAGGCCGAGTTGCAGGCGGCCAAATCCAATTTGATCGGTGGTTTTGCCCTGCGCATAGACAGCAACCGAAAACTGCTGGACAACGTGGCCAACATCGCCTGGAACCAGTTGCCGCTGAACTACCTGGACACCTGGACCGCGCAAATCGACAAAGTCAGTGCTGACCATGTGCGCCGAGCCATGGCCCGGGTGCTGCAGCCCGAGCGCATGGTCACCGTGGTGCTGGGCCCTAAGCCCTGAGCGGGACCGGTGTGGGCTTTTAAGTCTGCGCTGTGGTGTACACACCGCACCTGCAGACGCAGCCCCTAGGCGTCTGTGTGACTGCAGATGCGCCTAAAAATCGTTTGTGCCAAGGGGAAAAACCTGATCTTCAACTTGGCCTTGCCAGTGCTTCACCAAGGCATTCATAAACCGCACATCGTGTTCTGAACCTGACCATTGGCAACTTTGCTCAAACCTCGATCCGGCGGCGCCCATTGCTTTTTAAACCTTAAACCGGCTCAGTTGGGCACGGCAAACCTGCGGCCGCGCAGCGCTTCACCCATGAGGTGAAGACCGTCGTCGGCGCAAGTGTTTGATTCATCAAGTGTTTAAAGCGCAAGCAAGCGGCCAACTGCCGCGTTTAGGTTGAATATGCATTTTGGTTCAGAGTGGTGTACTGTTTTTTATATATTTTAAATTTTTTATTTTATTTAAAATAAATTGTTAAATTTAACTTAAAAGTATTGAAATTATTTTTATTTAACTTCAAAATATGCATTTTTTAATTCTATTTACGGAGAATTTGTATGAAAAATGTACTCGTCATGGCGGCACTGCTTTTAACTTCGTTGCTGTCGGCCTGCGGTGGTGGGGGTGGGGACTTGCCCGCATTTCCCACATTGACCTCCATTGAAGTCAGTGCGCCAAGAACTCAGTTAAAGGCTGGTGAGACCATAGAGATGTCAGCAATGGGTATTCAAAGCGATGGCATCAGACGCTTCGTGTCTGTCAATTGGTCGGTTTCAGATGAATCGATGGGAACCATGGTCAGCGATCGTTTCACAGCCAAAAAAGCGGGGCAAGTTGAAGTGATCGCGACTGAAGTCTTTAACAAAGTTGCACCGGGCAAACTTAAGCTGACCATCACAGCATCAAGCCCGACGGGGGTCAACATACTTGGTTTTCAGGATGCTAAAACGCAGTATGCGACAACGGATGCAAGAAAGCTCAGCGCGGTGGCCGTTCATCCTGAAAACAGCAAAACACCCATCAGCACAGTTGTGACTTGGACTTCCAGCAATACCAACGTGGCCACCATTGACGCAGCAGGAAGCTTCAAGGCTTTGACACCAGGCCCAGTCACCATCACAGCCATGTGGGGGGGATTTACCAAGATGGTTAACGTTGACATCAAGCAAGCCGACGCCCAACCCATCTTGGTCAAGTGCAATGCACAAATTCCAGTCACCAAAGCTATTTGGTCTGCGAAGCGCGTTGCTGATCCGCAAAACGGCTCTGAGTGGATCAAATTTGATTCAAACTCCTGTACCGCTGACAACGTGGGAGTCTATGTGCGGGATGAAAGCAAAAAACCCACAACCGGTGAAGACAGCACGGATTTTTTCACCTTGATTTCAGCCACCAGGGTGGATGGTAAGTATCAAACTTCCGTCACAAAAAGAGACATCACCGCCGATGATAAGTTTTTGACCGTGGGAACAGAAAGTTTTGCAGGAGCGATATTCTTCACTTCTTTATCTTCAACGGGTACAACGATTGATTAAAGTGTTCCATTTTTATCCCTTTGAAGTTTGTGCTGACTGTTGGGCGTGAAGCCATCATTCATCGCTGGTGTGAGCCCGCTTGAGCGCAGGCACGCATCCGTGAAGGGGTAAATGCCAATTGGACAATCGGTCGCTGTTTGTGATGTGTCTTGATTGGCCAAGGATCCTCGTCAAGTCGCATCAGTTTTATGCTGCAAGCTTGCAGCAACAAAGGTGACCAAGGGGCTTGCGCTTTTGCGGCCCTTTACACTTGCGCCCTATGCCCTCATCCCCTTCCAAGCGCAAATCCAACGACAGCGCCGCGCGCCATGCCGCCAACAAAAAGCCCCAAAACCCCAGACCCAAAGGCCCGCCCTCGCACGAAATCCGCATCATTGGCGGGCAGTGGCGGCGCACCCGACTGAAGGTGCTGGACAAACCCGGCCTGCGGCCCACGCCGGATCGGGTGCGTGAGACCTTGTTCAACTGGCTAGGCCAAGACCTGAGCGGTTGGCGTTGCGTCGACGCCTTTGCCGGCACCGGCGTGTTGGGCCTCGAGGCGGCCTCTCGCGGCGCGGCCCATGTGCTGATGGTCGAGCAAGACGCCGTGCTGGTGCGTGATTTGCAAGACAACGCCACGCGCCTGAAAGCGGGCATGGTCAGCGTGCAGCGCGGCGACGGCGTCACCGCTTTGGCGCGTTTGCCTGCGGCCAGCGTGGACCTGGTGTTCCTTGACCCGCCCTTTGACGGGCCGTTTTTTGAGCCCGCCCTGAAAGCCGCTGCCAAGGCCGTGCCGCTGGCGGGTTGGATTTACCTGGAGGCCCCCGTGGCTTGGACCGATGCCTTGTTGGTTGACATGGGCTTGCAATGCATGCGCCACCTCAAAGCGGGCGCGGTGCACGCGCACTTGCTGCAACGGGTCGCATAATCAAGGCCAAGCACGCCCACCCCCGCCACTGAAAGACACCGCCATGAGCCGATCGGTCAACGCTGCAGTCACCGCCGTGTATTCCGGCACCTTCGACCCCCTGAGCTTGGGCCACGAAGACGCCATCCGCCGCGCCGCCCAAATGTTTGACCAGGTCATCATCGCGGTGGCCAAGGCCCACCACAAGAACACGATGTTCACCCTGGACGAGCGGCTGGCCATGGCCCAGGCCGCGCTGGCCGACTGCCCAAATGTGAAGGCGCTGCCCTTTGACGGCTTGATCGTGGAATTTGTGCGCGCGCAAAACGCCCAGGTGATCGTGCGTGGGCTGCGCTCGGTGACCGATTTCGACTACGAAACCCAGATGGCCGGCATGAACCGGCACCTGGCCCCGGAGCTGGACACGGTGTTTTTGCACACCAGCGCGCAGGTTCAGCACATCAGCAGCACCTTGGTGCGTGAAATCAGCAAATTGGGTGGCGATGTTTCGGGCCTGGTGTCCACCCCGGTGCTCAACGCCCTGCAAGGCAAAGCCGCCACCAAGCACTGAGCCCCAAGCGGGCTTTCAGGGTGCTGCGCCTTCGACCAGAAAGCGCACCCGTTTTTGGCCCTGCCATTCGTCGGCATCAAGCCTGAAAGCCAGTTTCACGCGCGAGGGCAAAGGCTCGGTGCGGCCAAACCAAATGCCATCGACCGGCTGGCCTTGGTGCTTCATCTTGAGCGCCAAGTGCTTCTCGCCCACCAAGCGTTGCGACACGATCTCTATCTCTTCACAAAACACCGGCGGCGCAAAGCCTTGGCCCCACACCTCGTGGTGCAGCATCTCCACCAGGTCCACCCGGCGGTATTCGGCGGGCAGCGGGCCATCGGTTTCCAGGCGGCGTTGCAGCGTGGCCGCGTCCAGCCACTCCATGGCCACTTGGTTGAGGGTGGCTTCGAACACGTCGAACTGCTCTTCGGCAATCGTGCAGCCTGCCGCCATGGCATGGCCGCCAAAGCGCAGCAGCACCCCGGGCGCGCGTTTGGCCACCAAGTCCAGCGCGTCGCGCAAATGAAAACCGGCAATCGAGCGGCCCGAGCCCTTGAGTTCGTGTTCTTTGCCCGGCGCGGTGCTGGCCGCGAACACAAAGGTGGGTCGGTGCAATTTGTCCTTGATGCGCGAGGCCACAATGCCCACCACGCCTTCGTGAAAGTCCGGGTCGAACACGCAAATCGCCGGGGGCGGCTCTTCGCCCTCGTCAAACAGCGACTCGGCCATGTCCATGGCCATCTCGCGCATGTCGCCCTCGATCACGCGGCGCTCGCGGTTGATGGTGTCCAGCTGCTTGGCCAGTTCGTCGGCGCGGCCGGGGTCGTCGCTCAGCAGGCATTCGATGCCCAGCGACATGTCGGCCAGGCGGCCAGCGGCGTTGATGCGCGGGCCCAGGGCAAAACCAAAGTCAAAGGTGGTGGCCTTGGCGCTTTCGCGGCCTGCGGCCCGCATCAGTGCCGCCATGCCCGCAGGCAGGGCACCGGCCCGCACGCGGCGCAGGCCTTGGGCCACCAGGCGGCGGTTGTTCGGATCCAGCCGCACCACATCGGCCACCGTGCCCAAAGCCACCAGCGGCAAGAGGGCGTCCAGCCGGGGCTGCTGGCTGGCTTCGAACACGCCGCGTGCGCGCAACTCGGCGCGCAGGGCCAGCAGCACGTAAAACACCACGCCCACACCCGCAATGGCCTTGCTCTCGAAGCCGCAGCCCGGCTGGTTGGGGTTGACGATGACCTCGGCGCTGGGCAATTCAGGGCCAGGCAAATGGTGGTCGGTCACCAACACCTGCAGGCCCAAGGCTTGGGCGGTTTGCACCCCGTCCACGCTGGCAATGCCGTTGTCCACCGTGATCAAGACATCGGCACCTTGGGCGTGCACGCGCTGGGCAATCGCACTCGTCAGGCCATAGCCGTCAACCACCCGGTCGGGCACCAAATAGCCCACGTTGTGCGCGCCCAGCATGCGCAGGCCGCGCACGGCCACAGCGCAGGCGGTGGCACCGTCGCAGTCGTAGTCGGCCACGATGCACAGGCGCTTGTTTTGGGCCATGGCGTCGGCCAAGAGGGTGGCCGCAGCGCCAGTGCCCAGCATGCCCGTGGGCGGCAGCAGCAAACTCAAGGCGTCGTCCAGCTCGTGTTTGAACTGCACACCTCGGGCCGCATACAAACGCGCCAACAAGGGGTGAATGCCCGCTTGTTCCAGCGCCCAGGCGCTGCGGGGGGGGACATCTCGGGTGAGTAAATTCATGGGGTGATTGAGGGGGGTGATCTGAAAGTGACCAAGGGGGTCATCAAGGGATCTTCAGGGGCTGACAAGGGCTTGAAGCGCCACAGCCGCTGAAGTTTTGTGAAACAGGCGGGTGATCCGCCGGTGCCAAGCTGGGGGCGTGGCCGTGTAGGTGTGCGCCCGGTGTTCGCTGCACAGGCTGAGTGTGCCCTGTCCGGTGGCTTTGACGTGTTGCAGCAAGTCGGCCACAGCGCTGGCGTCGAGTTGCTGCCAAGCTTGCAGCCAGTCGGGTGCATGGCCGTGCAGGGCGCCCGGTCGCAAGCGGCTTGGCACATGGACAGGCGCTGGGCTTGGGAGATGGGGGCCAGCTTGCGCAGCAGCCGGGCCGCTGACGGGCAGCGTGCCCGCGCCATGCAGCCAAAACGCGTTGACAGCGATTTGCCTGCGCGCATCGCGGGCGTCGTTGACCGGGTGCTGGTACAGCAGCATCTGCATCTCGCTTTGCAAGCGCTGCAGTGGTTGGGCAGCGGGGTGGTCGGGCATCCAGTCTTTGACGTTTTGGCCGATCACCCGGTCGAGCGAGGCGGTGGGCAGATCGGCCAGCATCTCGCCCTGGGCGTGCCACTGCAAGGCGCTGTGCCAAGTCACTTGCAGACCGTCTTCTTGGAAATACGGCTGCATGGCTTGCAGCAGTTGCTGCGACTCTTGGTCAGACAGGTGCAAATGCGCCGGGTCGGCCATCACCACCTGGTCCATGCCGATTTGCCAGTGGCAGGGGGTCATCCAAGCCTGAGGCGCAGGGCTGTGCTGGCCTTGCTGCGCTTGGTGCCAGGCGGCCCAGGGCAGGGCAGTGGCCTTTGCGGGCCAGCCCAAGGCCTGTGCATGCAGGCACTCGTGCGGCAGGTGCAGCGTTGGGGTTTCAGGGTCTTGCAGCTCTTGCTGGCGTTGCATCTGGCCCAGCAAGGCTTGCAAATTGGGCAGCTGCAAACCGGCCCACACCTCGGGGCCGCTGATGGCATGGCTGGCTGCGTAGGGAATGATCAGGTGCATGGGGCCAGATTGTGGCAGGCCTGCCAATGCCCTTGGCCTCAGCTTAAGCCCAGTCTTCTCCACCGTCCCAGGCGCTGTCGTCGGCATCGTCTGCCGATGCCTGTGGCGACCCCAGACCGGACGAGGCCTGGTCTTGGGCGCTGTCCAATGGCGATGCCGGGGCGTTGGCGGAGGATGCGTCGGCGGTGGATGCCGGCGAAGGCTTGTGATCCCCCATCATGTTTTGTATGCCCTGAAACAGCAAACCGCCCGCCACCACGCCAGCGGCGGTGGTGGCCATTTGGGCCATCATGCCGCCACCCCAAGCGCTGGTGGCAGCCTGGGCAGGCTGGGGCGCTGGGCGTGCGGCCGCAGGCAAGCCGGAGGCGAAACGGGAAGTGGCGCCAGACACGCCTTGCAAAGGGGCTTCAGGCCCACGGCCCCAGGCCTGGGCACCCGACATCCAGGAGCCCCCGGAGGCGGGGGCTGGCGCTTGGCTGGCCTTGGCGGTTTGAAATTGGGCCAGCTGGGCCAGTTGTTGCGCGCTTTGCGCCTCCAATTGGGCAATGCGGGCTTGCGCCGCATCCAGCGCGAAGCCCAAACCCATGGCCCGCTGCACCAGCAAATAAGGGGCGTCGGCTTGCGCCTTGACCGCATCTCTGATGAGGCCGTCTGCCGTGGCGTCTTTCGGCTCGGCACGGGTTTGGCGCAAGGCATTCAAAAACTGCTGCAGCTGGTCGTGTTCAGTGGCGTTCATGGGGAAGCTTTCAGGCAATGATTGGCCCATTATGGCCACACCACTTGACCCACCGACCAAGACCCTTCGCTTCAAGGGATCAATGGCCATGCCCTTAAAAACAGCCACAAACACGCTGAAACAAACGCCTTGACCATGCGGGTGTTGGCCCTGCCGCTGGGGTTGGTCACAATAGCGGTCTATGTCCTTGTTCAAAAATATTCCCTACGAGTGGGTGCTGGGCTGGCGCTACACCCGTGCAGGCCGTGCCACCCGGCGCAATGGCTTCATTTCTTTCATTTCCGGCGTGTCCATGATGGGCATTGGCCTGGGGGTGTCGGCCCTGATCATCGTGCTCAGCGTGATGAACGGCTTTCAAAAAGAGGTGCGCGACCGCATGCTGGGCGTGGTCTCGCACATCGAGGTCTATGCCGCCGACGGCGCGGCCGTGGCCGAGATGCCGGCTTTGCTCAAGCGCTTGAAAGCCCAGCCCGAGGTGGTGGGGGCTGCCCCGTTCATCACGGCGCAGGCCTTGCTGGCCCGCGGTGAGGACATGAAGGGCGTGTTGGTGCGTGGCATCGACCCGGCGCTGGAGCCCGAAGTCAGCGACCTGTCGTCGCCCACCCAGGCGGCGGTGCTGTCTTTGCTGAAGTCGGGTGACTTCAGCTTGGTGTTGGGGCGCGATTTGGCCAACAACTTGGGGTTGCAAACCGGCGACCCCGTGACCTTGGTCTCGCCCTCTGGACAGATCACCCCGGCGGGCGTGGTGCCGCGCATGAAACAAATGGGCGTGGTGGGCATGTTTTCTTCTGGCCATTACGAATACGACTCGGCCATGGCCCTCATGCATGTGGACGATGCGGCCCGCATGTTTCGCCTCGAAGGCCCCAGCGGCGTGCGCCTGAAGCTCAAAGACCTGCACAGCGCGCGCGAGGTGGCACGCCAGCTGCAAATGGACTTGGGGCCTTCGTATTTTGTGCGCGACTGGACCCAGCAAAACAAGACCTGGTTTGCCGCGGTGCAGGTGGAAAAACGCATGATGTTCATCATCCTCACCCTGATCGTGGCGGTGGCCGCATTCAACCTGGTCAGCACCTTGGTGATGACGGTGACCGACAAGCGCGCCGACATCGCCATCTTGCGCACCCTGGGTGCCAGCCCGCGCAGCATCATGGGCATTTTTGTGGTGCAAGGCGCCACCGTGGGCATCATGGGCACCCTTGGTGGTTTGCTCTTGGGTTTGCTGGTGGCCTTCAACATTGGCGTGATCGTGCCGGCCCTGGAAAGCCTGTTCAACGCCAGCTTCTTGCCGCGCGACATTTACCTGATCAGCCGCATGCCCAGCGAGCCCCTGGCCAGCGACATCGTGCCGGTGGCGGTCATCTCTTTGGTGTTGGCCTTTGTGGCCACCCTTTACCCGAGCTGGCGCGCCAGCCAGGTCAATCCGGCCGAGGCGCTGCGCTATGAGTGAACCCATTTTGCTGGCCCATGGCCTGACCAAGCGCTTTACCGAAGGACGTCTGGATGTGACCGTGTTGCAAGGCATCGATTTGGCGGTGCAGGCCGGTGAGACCCTGGCCATTGTGGGCGCTTCGGGTTCGGGCAAAAGCACCTTGCTGCATTTGCTGGGCGGGCTGGACGCCCCCACCCAAGGCACGGTGCAAATCAAGGGCCAGCTGCTGTCGGCCTTGAGTGCGGCCATGCAAGGCCAATGGCGCAACCGCTACCTGGGATTTGTCTACCAGTTCCACCACCTGTTGCCCGAGTTCAGCGCGCTGGACAACGTGGCCATGCCGCTGTGGATTCGCAGGCAGGGCCGCAGCGAGGCCGCCGCCGTGGCCACCGAATGGCTGCAGCGGGTGGGCTTGGGTGAGCGCTTGCAGCACCGGCCCTCGGAGTTGTCGGGCGGCGAGCGCCAGCGCGTGGCCTTGGCGCGGGCCTTGGTCAATGCGCCTGCCTGTGTGCTGGCCGACGAGCCCACCGGCAATCTTGACCGCGAGACCGCCGACGGCGTGTTCGAGATGATGCTGCAATTGGCGCGTGAGCGCGGCACGGCCTTTGTGGTGGTCACCCACGACACCCAACTGGCCGCCCGGTGCGACCGCCAGCTGCACCTGGTCAAGGGTGTGCTGCAAGCAGCCGTTTGAGACGGCTTGAAGGCATGTGGATAGACACCCATTGCCATCTGGATGCGGCCGAGTTTGACGCCGACCGCGATGCGGTGCGCCAAGCCGCCCGCGCCGCCGGCGTGCAGCGCTGTGTGATTCCGGCGGTGCATCGTCCGCACTGGGGCGCGGTGGTGGCGCTGGCCCAGCGCCACGGCGACGCCTACGCCTTGGGCATACACCCGCTGTATGTGCCGCAAGCCCAAGAGGCCGATTTGCAAGCCCTTGACGCGGCTTTGGCGCAGCACCGCGATGACCCCCGCCTGGTGGCCGTGGGCGAGATGGGGCTGGACTTTTTTGTGCCTGCCCTGTGCACCCCCGCCATGCGCGAGCGGCAATGGGCGTTTTACCTGGCCCAGCTCCAACTGGCCCAAAAACACCGCTTGCCGGTGATCTTGCATGTGCGCCGTTCGGCCGATCTTTTGCTCAAGGGCTTGCGCCAATATGGCGTGGGTTCGGGCATTGCCCACGCCTTCAATGGCAGCGTGCAGCAGGCCCGGCTTTTTTTGGACATGGGCTTTGCGCTGGGCTTTGGCGGCACGCTGACGTTTGAGCGGGCCTTGCAGTTGCGGCGGCTGGCCGTGCAATTGCCGCTGTCGGCCCTGGTGCTGGAAACCGACGCCCCCGACATCCCGCCGCACTGGCTGTACAAAACGGCCGAGCAGCGGGCGCAAGGGCTCATTCAAGGGCGCAACAGCCCCGAGCAGTTGCCACGCATCGCACAGGTCTTGGCCGATTTGCGGGGCTTGGGCCTGACCGAACTGGCCGAGGCCAGCACCCGCAATGCGCTGCGCGTCTTGCCCCAACTGGCGGCCGCATGAGCGCGCCCTTGCCCTTGCAAGGCCTGGCCCCCTTGGTCGATGCGGGCACCCGGGTCTTGGTTTTGGGCAGTTTCCCCAGCGCCAAGTCTTTGCAGCTGCAGCAGTATTACGCCCACCCGCAAAACCAATTTTGGCCCCTGATGCAGGCCCTGTGGCCCCAAGCGCCTTGGCCTGCAGACCGCGACTACGCCAAGCGCTGCGCCTGCTTGCTGGCGCAGGGCGTGGGCCTGTGGGATGTGTATGCCCATTGCCAGCGAGAGGGCAGTTTGGACAGCGCCATTAGGGCCGCCCAGCCCAATGATTTTGCCGCTCTGCTGCTGCGCTGCCCCCAGCTGACCACCGTTGCGCACAATGGCGGCGAAAGCTTTGGCCACGCCGCCACGCTGGAAAAGGCGCTGACCCAAGCGGGCTGCGCCTCCAAAGTCATGCGGCATCGCCTACCATCGACCAGTGCGGCCCATGCGGCCATGAACTTTGAACAAAAATGCACCGCCTGGCGGGCGGTCTTGAACCCATGAGCCGAAAAAAATCCCATTCCCTGACGCTGGAATTGCCCGAGGTGAACTTCTCCGAAGACGGGAAAATCCGTTACCTGCATCTGGGCACCGAGTGGATTCAGGGCTCGATGTTTCTGGACCGGCCTTTTGACATCGAGCTGGAATACGTGCAGCGCATGTTGGCCTGGTTGCTGTTTTTCCCGCACGACGAGGTCAAGGGCGCACACGCCATGCAGCTGGGCTTGGGGGCGGGCACCCTGACCAAGTTTTGCTACAAAAAACTCAAGATGAGCTGCACCGCGATCGAGCTGAACCCCGGTGTCTTGCACGCATGCCGGGGCTGGTTTCGCCTGCCACCAGACGATGCGCGTTTGCGCGTGGTGCTGGCCGATGCGGCCCTGGAAATCCAGTCCGACGAATGGCGCGGCACGGTTGATGCGCTGCAGGTGGACCTGTACGACGAAGAAGCGGCCGCGCCGGTTTTGGACACCCCCGACTTTTACCGCCACTGCCGCGAACTGCTCAGCCAGCAAGGCTGCATGACGGTGAACCTGTTTGGCCGCTCGTCGAGCTACGGCGAGAGCGTGGAAAAAATCTGCGCTGCCTTTGGCGAAGACGCGGTCTGGGCCTTCAAGCCCACCCGCGAGGGCAACGCCATCGTGCTGGCGCAACGCACCGCCAGCCGCCCCTCGCACGAGGCCCTGAGCCTGGCCGCCCAAGGCATCGAATCCCAATGGGGTTTGCCCGCGACAAAATGGCTGAAAGTCTTCAAGCCCTTGGTGAAATAAGCCCGCTTGCGGCAGGCCTGCAAGCCGTTCAGGTCCTAGGGTTAACCATGACCAATTGAGGACCTTGACATAGGTGTAACCCACATGCGTGGCCCTGCCAAGTTCATACAGAATACAGGCAACTCAAACCAGAGGAGATATCGCGTGAAAATCAAGAGTCAAAAAGACTTTTTCTCAGGGCTGTTCTACACCTTGTTGGGTGCAGCCTTTGCCTACGGTGCCACCAAATACAGCGTGGGCACCGGTGCCCGCATGGGGCCTGGGTACTTTCCATTGCTGCTGGGCAGCTTGCTGGCCCTGATCGGTGCCGTCATCGTTTTCAAGTCATTGACGGTCAATACGAAAGACGGCGAGAAGATCGGCTCATGGGCCTGGAAGCCCCTGGTCTTTATCATTGCCGGCAACGTGTTGTTTGGCATCTTGCTGGCGGGTTTGCCCAGTCTGGGCGTGCCTGCCATGGGCCTGATTGTGGCGATCTTTGGCACCACCTTGGTGGTCAGCTTGGCGGGTGACATCTACAAGCTCAAAGAAGTTCTGATTCTGTCCACAGTCCTGTCGATCGGCTGTTACTGCGCATTTGTGCTGCTGCTGAAATTGCAGTTCCCCGTCTGGCCCACATTCATCACCGGTTGAGGAGAAATTATTCATGGAACTGTTTGACAACCTCGCCCTCGGTTTTGGCGTGGCATTCACCTTGCAAAACCTGCTCTACGCGTTCATTGGCTGTTTGCTCGGCACTTTGATCGGTGTGTTGCCGGGTGTGGGCCCTGTGGCCACCATCGCCATGCTCTTGCCCGCCACTTACGCGTTGCCCCCTGTGGCGGCGCTGATCATGTTGGCCGGTATTTATTACGGCGCGCAATACGGCGGCTCGACCACCGCCATTTTGGTCAATCTGCCGGGCGAAGCTTCGTCGGTTGTGACCATGATCGACGGTTACCAGATGGCGCGCAAAGGCCGTGCCGGCCCCGCTTTGGCAGCGGCCGGTTTGGGCTCGTTCTTTGCCGGATGCGTGGGCACCTTGATCTTGGCGGCCTTTGCCGTGCCCCTGACCGAAGTGGCCTTCAAGTTCGGTCCTGCCGAATACTTTTCGCTGATGGTGTTGGGCTTGATTGGTGCGGTGGTGTTGGCTTCGGGCTCGCTCGTCAAGGCGGTGGGCATGATCGTGTTGGGTTTGCTGATGGGGCTGATCGGCACCGACGTGAACTCGGGCGTGGCGCGGTTCAGCTTCGACATTCCTGAGCTCACCGACGGCGTGGGCTTCATCGTGATCGCCATGGGCGTGTTCGGTTACGGCGAAATCATCTCCAACCTGTCCAAGCCGGAGGAAGAGCGCGAGGTCTTCACGGCCAAAGTGACAGGCTTGATGCCCACTGCAGCAGACTTCAAGAACTTGGTGCCTGCGGTGTTGCGTGGAACCGCTTTGGGCTCGGTTTTGGGTATTTTGCCTGGCGGCGGTGCACTGCTTGCGGCTTTTGCGGCCTACACCATCGAGAAGAAAACCAAGCTCGGTGCAGGCGAGGTGCCTTTTGGTCAAGGCAACATCCGCGGCGTGGCAGCTCCTGAGTCGGCCAACAATGCCGCTTCGCAAACCTCGTTCATTCCTTTGCTGACGCTGGGCATTCCACCCAATGCCGTGATGGCTTTGATGGTCGGTGCGATGACCATCCACAACATCCAGCCTGGCCCTCAGGTCATGACCAGCAACCCCGAGTTGTTCTGGGGCCTGATCGCCTCGATGTGGCTTGGCAATGCCATGCTCATCATCTTGAACCTGCCTTTGATCGGCATCTGGATCAAGTTGCTGTCGGTGCCTTACCGCTGGTTGTTTCCGGCCATTGTGCTGTTCTGTGCGATTGGCGTGTATTCCACCAACAACAACACCTGGGACATTTGGATGGTGGCGATGTTTGGTGTGATCGGATACATGTTCATCAAACTCGGTATGGAGCCGGCACCCTTGTTGTTGGGCTTCATCTTGGGCCCGATGATGGAAGAAAACCTGCGCCGCGCCATGCTTTTGTCGCGCGGTGACTGGAGCGTGTTTGTGACACGCCCCTTGTCGGCCAGTTTGCTGGCGGTGGCTTTGCTGCTCCTGATCATCGTGGCTTTGCCGTCCATCAAGTCCAAGCGAGAAGAAGCCTTCGTCGAAGAATGACGCGCTTGGTTTCATGACACTGAAAACGGCCTCCCTGGAGGCCGTTTTGCATGGGGCTTGCAGCGGGCTTGTCACATGCGGGCGAAGTCTTGGCCTGCGCTCTGAGAAAATAAGCCGCATCCAGGGCAAAGCCATGCCTGCCTGAACGGCTCAGCAAGACCCGCCAACCCGTTGCCCCGCTTTGCCCACCATCTTCGAATGCCATGAACGCCGATTCCCCGTTTTCTTGCATCCGCACCCGCAACCGCAACCGCACCCACTTGATGCTGTTGGGCCGCCCCGTGCTCAGCACCCAGCCCATGCCCGCTGACCTGCCCTGCGCCAATGAGAACAGCACGACGGTCAACGCCATTCAGCTCAAGGCACAGCTTGCAAGGCCAGCCTGCATGGTGTCCAACTGGCCGCGCCGCGACGGCCGGGCGGTGGTTTTTTGATGCGGCTTGGCCTGCGCCTGTTGCTGGCCTGGGCCCTGTTGGCCGTTGGCGGGGCGGCTTGGGCCCAGCCGGTGTCTTGCGCCCTGGTTCTGATGCACGGCAAATGGGGCATGCCCCAGTCGCCTTACCTCAAGCCCGTGGTTCAAAAAATCCAACCGCATTGCCAAGTCAAACTGCTGGAGATGCCCTGGTCACGCCAGCGCATGTACGACCGGCCTTATGACCATGCATTGGCGCAAATTCAGCAAACGGTGACCGAGTTGCGCCAGTCTGGCGTGCAGTGGGTGGCTGTTGGCGGACAAAGCTTTGGTGCCAATGCCAGCCTGGCTTATTGGGCTGAAGGCGGCGACGCCGATGCCTTGGTGCCCATGGCACCGGGCCATGTGCCAGAAGTTTTTGCCAACATCGCGGATGCGCGTGGTGGCATCGATGCGGTGCGCCAACGCTTCGAGGCGGGCCAAGGCGAAGACCTGGTGACCATGACCGACATCAACCAGGGGCAGCGGCGCGCCGTCACCGGCAAAGCCAGTGCCTTGTGGAGCTACTTCAATCCCCAAGGCTTGGGCAACATGGCCTTGAGCGCACAAAAGGCGCAATCCACGCGCCAGCCCTTGCCCGTGTTTTGGGCCATAGGCACGCAAGACCCTTTGTACACCTCCGGCTCGCGTGAGATCTATCAAAAATTGCCGATTCATCCAGACAGCCTGTACCTGGTGGTCAATGCCAACCACGCCAATACGCCCGAAGCGGCCGCTGACGATTTGTGGCGCTGGCTCAAAGCCCGCACCGGGCGCTGAAACCATGCAAGCGGCCAGACCTGCCCATTTGACAGCCGGCCTGTTGCTCGCGGTGGCGGGCTCCATTGCCTTCAGTGGCAAGGCCATCATCATCAAACTGGCCTACCGCCACGGCGTGGATGCGGTCACTTTGGTGATGTTGCGCATGCTCATGGCACTGCCCTTTTTCTTGCTCATGGCCTGGTGGTCGGGCCGCGGCAAAGCCCGTTTGGCCAAGCCAGAGGTCTTGGGCATTTTGGGCCTGGGTTTCATCGGCTACTACTTGTCCTCGTTTCTGGATTTTTGGGGACTGGAATACATCAGCGCCTCTTTGGAGCGCCTGATCCTTTACCTCAACCCCACGCTGGTGCTGCTGCTGGGCTGGTTGCTGTACAGCCGCAAGATCAACCGCCGCCAGGCCGTGGGCATGGCCATCAGCTATGCCGGTGTGTTGCTGGTGTTTGGCCACGAAGCCTCGCTGCAAGGCCAAAACGCGGCCTTGGGGGCCTTGCTGGTGTTGGGCAGTGCCATCTGTTACGCCGTCTACCTCAGCTACAGCGGCCAATTGGTCAAGCGCCTGGGGTCCTTGCGCTTGGTGGGCTGGGCCACATCGGTGGCCTGTGTGTTTTGCATCGCCCAGTTTGTGCTGCTGCGGCCCATGGCAGATGCCCAAGTGCCCACGCCCGTGCTGTGGCTGTCGCTGCTCAACGCCATGGCCTGCACCGTGCTGCCGGTGCTGATGGTCATGATGGCGATCGAGCGCATAGGTCCGGGCCTGACGTCGCAAGTGGGCATGATCGGGCCCATGTCCGTCTTGTTCATGGGGGCATGGTTTTTGGACGAACCTTTCAATATTTGGAGCATTGCTGGAACCGGCTTGGTTTTGAGCGGTGTGTTTTGGGTCACGCGGCCGCCAGGCCGCACACAGTAACGCGGCCAGCAGGCCGCACAACATCAACTTCAGGAGATTGACATGGACTTGGGCATTGCAGGCAAATGGGCTTTGGTGGGCGGCGCAAGCAAAGGCTTGGGCTGGGGTTGCGCGCGGGCATTGGCGCTGGAAGGCGTGAACGTGGTCATGGTGGCGCGTGGGGCCGAAGCGCTGAACAAAGCCGTTCATGATTTGCGCCTGGAGACCGGCGGCCAAGTGCAATTGATCGCCGTGGCGCAGGACATCACCACCGAAGCCGGGCGCGACGCCATCTGGAACGCGGCCGGCGGCCCCGGCAAAGACCACGACATCGTGGTCACCAACGCGGGTGGCCCGCCCCCAGGCGACTTTCGCAATTGGGACCGCGACGCCTGGATCAAGGCCATCGACGGCAACATGCTCACCCCCATTGAACTCATCAAAGCCACGGTGGACGGCATGGCCGCACGCGGCTTTGGCCGCATTGTCAACATCACCTCCAGCGCGGTCAAAGCGCCCATTGACGTGCTGGGCCTGTCCAACGGTGCCCGCAGCGGCCTCACGGGTTTTGTGGCGGGCGCGTCGCGCAGCAAAATCGCCAGCCAAGGCGTGACCATGAACAACCTGCTGCCCGGCAAATTTGACACCGACCGCATCCGCGCCACGCTGCCCGCCATGGCGCAACAGCAAGGCAAAACCGTGGACGAAATGCGCGCCTTCCATCACGCGCAAATCCCGGCTGGGCGCTACGGCAGCCCGCAAGAGTTTGGTGCGATTTGCGCCTTCTTGTGCAGCCAGCACGCGGCGTACATGACGGGGCAAAACGTGTTGGCCGATGGTGGGGCGTATCCGGGGACTTATTGATCAGCCTTTGGCCAAATCGTCCATAAACTCAGAAGCGGGCGACACGCTGCTCACCAGCAGCCTGTCGCGCGCACGGGTGCAGGCCACATATTGTTGACGCCGATCCAATATTGACCAGATGGTCAGTTTTCGGTCGGCGGCAACATTGATATGCCAGTTTGGCATCTCAAGTCGTCCCATTCTTGGGCGCTGAGCTGGAACATGAAGTCGGCAGGAAAACGGCTGGCGTTGCGTTTGACGGCGCGGTTCAGCGCGCCTGTCTCAACGCCATAGAGCTGGGCCAAATCGGCATCGATCAAGACCTTCTCATGGCGCACCACATGGACCAGTTTGGCCAGGTGCTGCACATGGGGTACGGTGGCAACGTCAGCGGTAGCGGCAGTGGTTGCGACAGCTGCTTTGGGCGTGGTTTTGCGGGTGGCCATGCTTTGTTCTTGTCAGTTGTCCAGGGTGTCGGGCTTGTTCAGCGATTTCTTGTCTTCAGACTGCAAGCGCCGTTCGACCTTTTTCACGTCTTCTTCCGGTGGCAGGCTTTCGGGGCGTATGCCTCGTTCCAGCAGGGTGTTGCGCACCGCTTGGTTGTTGGTGATGTGCTCATTGGAGATTTGCACCTCACGGTCCATTTGGTGCTGGCGGGCGTTGAAGATGGTGATTTCAGCGGCGAAGTCTTTGGCCTTGAGCAAGATGTTGGGCGCAAAGTCGGCAAGTGGGCGGCTGCCTGGCACTTTCCATTGGGCTTTCATGGCCTGGGTGCTTTTGCCAAACAGGGCGTGGTCGCCTTTGCTGCGGATCAGCGCAAAGTCTTGGTTGCCACCGGTTTGCTCATAGATGACTTGCGAGAGTTCTTTTTCGGTTTCGGTCAATTTTTTGCTTGCGTGGATGCGTTCGGCGTCCAGCATGCGTTGCTCAATCAGTTCTGCCTTGCGGGTTTGGACCGCAAAGTAGGTTTGGGCAAAAGCAATTTCGGGCTTGCGAGGATCACCGTTTTGCGCAATCAGGTAGCACGCGTAGCGGG
>CAMCNQ010000019.1 GCA_945875955.1 Limnohabitans sp. Rim8
TCGGCCTGTTGCGTGACCCCACCGACCCAGGCCGGGGTCGATGAGATGCGCATCTGCATGTCCACCAGTTTGTGGCGAATCACTTGGCGCTCAATCAAGGGGGCGCCAAAGCTGTGTCGCTGGCGCGCCCACGCCAGGGCTTCGTCGAAACAGGCTTGGGCAAAGCCCAAGGCCATGGCCGACATGGCCAGGCGTTCACCGTTGAAATTGCCCATGACCATTTTGAAGCCCGCACCTTCATCGCCGAGCCGGTAGCTTTGGGGCACGCGCACCTGTTCAAAGCGCAACTGTGCCGTGTCGGAGCTGTGCCAACCCATTTTGTGCAGGCGGCTGCGGCTGATGCCCGGGCTGTCGCAGGGCACCACCAGCATGGAGATACCGCTGGCACCCTTGCTGAGGGGGTCGGTACGCACGGCCAGCGTGATCCAGTCGGCCCGCAGGCCCGAGGTGATGAAGACCTTTTCGCCATCGATCAGGTAGTCGGCTCCATCGGCCAGGGCGGTGGTGCGCAAAGCCGCCACATCCGAGCCGCCGCCCGGCTCGGTGATGCCCAAGGCCGCGATGCGTTCACCGCGCAACACGGCAGGCACCACTTCGGCTTGCAGGGCGGCACTGCCATGCGCCATCAGCGGCGGCAGCCCGATGTTGTGTGAAAACAAGCTGGCCATCACACCGCCACTGCCTCCGTGTCGCGCCAAGCTTTGGGACAGCAGGTTGCGCGCCCGCCAAGGCGCGGGTGTGCCGCCCAGATGCGCCGGGTAACCCAAGCCCAGCAGACCCAATTGCGCGGCCTCGGTGTACAGCGCGCGGTCGATTTGACCAGCCTCTTCCCAGACCGCCACATGCGGCACGATGGCTCGTTTGGCAAAGCGCTCCACTGTCTCTTGTAGGCTGCGCAGTTCGTGGGCGTTGAATTCGGCGGTGTTCATTCGGCTTCTCCCCATTGCACCAGCACTTGGCCGGGGCCCACTTGCTGGCCTTCGGCCACCGAGACGCTTTGCACCACGGTGTTGCGCGGGGCGCACAGACGGTGTTCCAGCTTCATGGATTCGATGACCAGAACCGCATCGCCTTGTCGCACCCGGGTGCCCGCTTGCACATGCAGCTTGATCAGCTTGCCGTTGAAGGGCGCGCGCAGCCACGTGTCTGCCTGTGCGCTGTTGCTGGAGCGCGGTGGGCTGTGGCCCATGTCGGTCAACCACAATTCAAAGTGTTCGGCTCCGTGGCCTTGTACATGCCAAAGCGGCTCGCCATTGGGGTTGGTGCACGCTTGGGCCTGCACATGCCACAGGCCACCGTTCAATTGCAGCACCATTCCCTGGCCGTGGCGGTCTATTTGCGCTTGCTGCGTGACCCCACCGACCTGCAGCTGAACCTGTCCCAGGCCCAACTCTTGCACGCTGAGGTTCAACGCCGCGCCTTCGTGGGGCTCGTTTTTTTCCAAGCCAATGCCCATGCGCACAGGCCTGGCAAAAGGCGCGGGCAAGACCTGCGTTGCACCCTGTTGAGAAAACAGCACCGCCAAAGCGGCCACCTGTTGGGCGGCCTCGCTGGGCATCAGGGTTTGCCGCAGGGCATCGGCCTGTTCGTTCAAAAACGGGATCAAGGCCTGGCCCGCGCGAAACACTGGATGCGCCAAACACGCCCCCAAAAAGGCGCGGTTGGTGGGCAGGCCCAGCAGTGTGGTTTGCATCAGCCCTGTGCTCAGACGGTGCAGGGCTTGCTCGCGGTTTTGGCCATGCGCGATCAATTTGCCCAGCATCGAATCGTAATGTGGCGTGACCACAGCCCCGCTGTGCAGTGCATGGTCAAAGCGCAGGCCAAGGTCGGTGCGGGGGGGAATAAAGGCAGTCAGCGTGCCGGTTTGTGGTCTGAAGTGGGCATCTTCTGCGCACAGCCGCACCTCCATCGCGTGGCCTTGCAGTTGCACCTCGGCCTGCGTCAGCGGCAGTGGCTCGCCGCGCGCAATGCGCAGCTGCCATGCCACCAGGTCAAGACCCGTGAGCAGCTCGGTCACCGGGTGCTCCACCTGCAAGCGGGTGTTCATCTCCATCAAATAAAACGGCTTGTCGTTTTGGGTTTCATCCAGCAAAAATTCCACCGTGCCCGCGCCCACGTAAGCCGCCGACTGGGCCAGGGCCACGGCCGCTTGGCCCAGTTGTTCGCGCAGCGCAGGCCAGACGGCGGGGCTGGGGGATTCTTCGATGATTTTTTGGTGACGCCGCTGAACCGAGCAATCGCGCTCGCCCAAATGGATGCAGTGGCCATGCTGGTCGGCCATGATTTGAACCTCGATGTGCCGGGGGCGCAGCAAGGCGCGCTCGAGCAGCAAATCGCCATTGCCAAAACCGGCCAGCGCCTCGGAGCGGGCGCTGTGCAATGCGGGCAGCAGTTGCGCCATGTCGGTGACCAGCCGCATGCCGCGCCCGCCACCCCCGGCCACGGCTTTGACCATGAGCGGCAAACCCAGCTGCTGCGCATGTGCTGCAAAAGTGGAGTCGCTTTGGTCGGCACCCCAGTAGCCCGGCAGGCAAGGCACGCCGTGCTGTTGGGCCAGCGCCTTGGCGGCCGACTTGCTGCCCAGCGCCCGGATGGCCGCTGGGGGCGGGCCAACCCAAGTCAGGCCCGCGTCGATGACCGCTTGGGCGAACTCGGCGTTTTCGCTCAGAAAGCCATAGCCGGGGTGGACCGCATCGGCATGGCCCATGCGCGCTGCTTGCAGCAGTTTGTCCATGCGCAAGTAGGTGTCGACCGAGTGCGTGCCGCCAAGCGCAAAGGCGCTGTCGGCTTCTTGCACGTGCAGGGCGTGGCGGTCGGCATCAGAAAACACCGCCACCGTCTGAATGCCCATGGCCTGGGCGGTGCGGATCACCCGGCGCGCGATCTCGCCCCGGTTGGCGATCAGCAATCGGGTGACCTGGTTGGGCAAGGCGGTGGGCAAAGTGGCGTTCATGCTTTGTCCTTGCCAGAAATTGCCCACGGTGCAGGCTGTTTGCGTGCAAACGCGGCCAAGCCTTGGGCGGCCTCGGTGCTGCGCAAGCCTTGTGCAAAAGCGTGTGCAGCGGCATCGCGCAAGTCAGGCACCGGGCCTTGCAAGCTGCGCAGCAGTTGTTTGGTGCTGGCCACCGCGCCGGGGGCAGCGCGCTTCAGGCGCGTGAGTCTCGCTTGCCAAGCCGCATCGCTGTCCTCTTCGACCACTTCATGTACCAAGCCCACTTGCAGCGCTTGCGCAGCGGTGTAGCTCAGGCCTTGCAGCAGGCATTGGCGCGCGGTGCTCTGGCCCAGGCGCTGCCAGACAAAGGGGGCGATCTGCGCGGGGGGCAGGCCCAGTGTCACCTCGGGCGTGCCCAACACGGCGCGTTCGGTGGCGATGACATGGTCGGCGCAGCACACCAAACCAAAGCCACCGCCCATGGCCGGGCCGTCCACGCGGGCCACCAGCAACTGGGGCAGGGCAGACAGGGCATGCAACAGGTCGCCAAAGCCCCGGTTCATGCCCAGCAGCGGGTCGCTCTGGCCGTCTTGCAGCGGTTGGCCGATCAGGTTGGCAAAGCTGCCTAAGCTGCCTCCGGCGCAAAAAGCACCGCCTGCACCGGTCAGCACCACGACGCGCAGCGCAGGGTCCAGTGATGCCCGCGCGCAAGCCGCCAGCAGCGCGGACACCATGGCATCGTTCAAGGCGTTGCGCGTGGCCGGGTCGTTCATGGTCCAGGTTTCGACCGGGCCTTGGCGCGCGATCAAGAGGTGCTGCGTGCTCATTTTTGTGGCCGTTTGGCAATGCCCATGATTTTGGACAAGATGCCCAGCATGACCTCGTCAGCGCCGCCACCAATCGACGCCAGACGGCCATCGCGGTACATGCGCGAGACTTTGTTTTCCCAGGTAAAACCCATGCCGCCCCAGAACTGCAGACAGGTGTCGGGCACCGTGCGGTTCAACCGGCCCGCTTTGAGCTTGGCCATGGTGGCCCATTCGGTCACGTCTTCGCCGGCCACGTAATGTTCGCAGGCCTGGTAGGTCAGGGCGCGCAGGCATTCCACATCGGCCTTGAGTTCGGCCAGCTTGAACTGCACCCACTGCTGGTCGGCCAGCGTCGAACCAAACAGCTTGCGCTCTTGCGCCCAGTCCACCGTCCACTGGATGCAGTTGCTCAGCGACTGCAGCGTGCTGGCCGCGCACCACAGCCGCTCTTCCTGAAACTGCTGCATTTGGTAGATGAAGCCCTGGCCCTCGGCCCCGATGCGGTAGCGCTGTGGCACCCGCACATTGTCAAAATAAATCAGCCCGGTGTCGCTGCTGTTCATGCCAATCTTTTTGATCTTTTTGCCCACCTCAATGCCTGGCAGCAGCTTGCCGTTCTCGCGCATGGGCACCATGACCAGGCTTTTGTTTTTATGCACGGGTCCCTCGCCGGTGTTGACCAGCATGCACATCCAGTCGGCCTGCAGGCTGTTGGTGATCCACATCTTGGAGCCGCTGATCACGTAGTCGTCACCGTCTTTGCGCGCCACGGTCTTGATGCCGGCCACATCGCTGCCTGCGCTGGGCTCGCTCACGCCGATGCAACCCACCATGTCGCCCGCAATCGCCGGGGCCAAAAATTGCGCACGCAATTCGTCGCTGCCAAAACGTGCCAAGGCGGGCGTGGCCATGTCGGTCTGCACGCCAATGGCCATGGGAATGCCGCCGCAGTCGATGTGGCCCAGGGCCTCGGCCATGGCCAGGCTGTAGGAATAGTCCAGGCCCGCGCCGCCATAGGCCTCGGGCTTGGTCAGGCCCAGCAGGCCCAAATTGCCCATTTTTTTGAACACCTCGTGCGCAGGGAAAATCTCGGCCGCCTCCCACTCGTCCACATGGGGGTTGATCTCGGCTTCGATGAAGCGCTTGAGGGTGTTTTGGATTTCGCGGTGCTCGTGGGTGTATTGCATGGTCTGTCTCCGTGGGTTTTTTACATTCGGGCCACGCCAAACGAGCTGGCGTGGGGTTGGCGCTGTGCAGCTTCCAAGCAGGTGTCGAGGCAAAACGACAGCACAGCCCGGGTGTCACGTGGGTCGATCACGCCGTCGTCCAGCACCAGGCCGCTGGTGTAGAAGGCATCGGCCTGGGCTTCAAACAGGGCCACGATCTTGTCGAATTGGGCCTGCATTTTTTCCGGGTCGGGCGTGATGCCTTTGCGGGCCATGCCGGCTTCGGCCACGATCTGCATGGTGCGGGCCGCTTGCTCGCCGCCCATGACCGCGGTTTTGGCACCCGGCCAGCTGAACAAAAAACGCGGCGCGTAGCCCCTGCCGCACATGCCGTAATTGCCCGCGCCGAACGAGGCCCCGCATTGGATGGTGATTTGCGGCACGCTGGCGCTGGTCACAGCCTGGATCATTTTGGAGCCGTGCTTGATCATGCCGCCTTGCTCGCTGTCTTTGCCCACCATGAAACCTGTGGTGTTTTGCAAATACACAATGGGGTGGCCCAGCTGGCACATCCATTGGATGAAATGTGTGGCCTTGTTGGCCCCGGCCACGTCAATCGGCCCGTTGTTGCTGATGATCCCCACCGCATGGCCGCCGATGCGCGCCTGGGCACACACGGTGGCCGCACCATACAGCGGTTTGAATTCCAGAAAGTCCGAATCGTCGACCAAGCGCAAGACGATCTCGCGCATGTCGACCGGCTCGCGGTGGTGCGCAGGCATCAGGCCCAGCAGTTCTTCCGGGTCGTGGCGTGGGGGCAGGGCATCGCGTGGGGCGCTGTGCGCAGGCCAGGCCCAGCGGGCCACCACATCGCGCGCGGTGCCCAGGGCGTGGCGGTCGTCTTCGCACAGGAATTCGCCCAGGCCCGAGACGCTGGTGTGCATCTCGGCACCGCCCAGTTCTTCTTCGGTGGCCACTTCGCCCGTAGCGGCTTTGAGCAAAGGGGGCCCGGCCAGAAAGGCGCGTGAGCGGCCGCGCACCATGATCACCGTGTCGCTCAAACCCGGCATGTAGGCCCCGCCTGCAGTGCCCGAGCCATGCTGCACCGTAAGCACCGGCAGGCCCGCTGCCGACAGGCGGGCGAGGTTGCGAAACAAGCTGCCACCCAGCACAAAACCCTCGACCTTGTATTGCATCAGGTTGGCCCCGGCGCTTTCGACCAGGTGCACGAAAGGCAGTTTGTTTTCCAGCGCCAACTCTTGCACGCGCAGGATTTTCTCCAGGCCCCGCGCCTGTATGGCCCCGGCCTCTATGCCCGAATCGCTGGCCACCACCATGCAGCGCACACCACTTATGAAGCCAATGCCCGCGACCATGCCGCCACCGGGCACCGACTTGGCCGGGTCGGGTGTGTCCTGCATGAAGCCCGCCAGCGCGCACAGCGGCAAGAAGGGCGCACCGGGGTCCAGCAGCAAGGCCACGCGTTCGCGCGGCAGCAACTGCCCGCGTTTGTCGAACACCGGTTTGGACTGGGCCGAGGCCTGAGCGGCGCGATCTTGCAGGGCTTGCCACTGGGCCAGGCGGGCAAGTGCCGCTTCTCGCCTTTGCAGTGCCACTGGGCTTTGAGGGCTCCATTGGGATTGGAAAGTCATGATTGAAACACCTTGGGTGTGAGGGCGCGGTGAAAGCCGTCGAAGGCTCTGACCGCGTCGCGTTGCTGCACCTCGACGGGCGCTGTGGCTTGTTGCCAACCCATGCGCATTTGGGGCCGAGCGCCGTCCACCCGCAGCACGCTGCCGCTGATGAAGCTGGAGCCGGGTGACAGCAAGAAGACGATGGCCGCCGACGTTTCGGCCTCGGTGCCAAATCGGCCTTGTGGCACGGTGTGGCGCATGGCGCGCAGCATGTCTGCAGCCTCGGGCGGATAGTGGTCCATGCCGCTGCTGGCGATGTAGCCCGGGGCCACGGCGTTGACGCGCACACCGTGGGCGGCCCATTCAAGGGCCGCTGTTTCAGTAAAACTGACCATGCCCGCCCGCGCCGCGCCGCTGTGGCCCATGCCCGGCATGGAGCCCCACATGTCGGCCACGATGTTGACCACCGCGCCGCCATGTTGCTGCATGCTTTGGTTGAAGCATTCACGCGCCACCAGAAAACCGCCGGTGAGGTTGGTGTCGATCACCGCCTGCCAGCCCTTGGCGCTGGTGCTGGCCAGGGGCGAGATGTATTGCCCGCCCGCGTTGTTGACCAGGCCGTGGATGCGGCCTTGCTGTTGCACGACTTGGCCCACCATGGCCTTGACATCGTCTTCGCGCCGGATGTCGCAGCTGTGCCAGTTGGCTTGCCCGCCATCGCCCGTGATCTCTTGCGCCGTCGCTGTCAGCTTGTCGGTGTTGCGGCCCACCAGCACCACATGTGCGCCCAAGCTGGCCAATTCGTGCGCGGTGCAGCGGCCAATGCCCGAGCCGCCGCCGGTGACCAAAATCACTTGCCCGCTGAGCAGACCGCAGGAAAAGACCGATCGGTAAGGCGTGGAGGTGGTCATATGGGGTCTCTTAAAAACAAGGCCAGCGCGGCATCGGTCAAATCGTCCAGCGATGCGCGTGGGGGGCTTTTCAGCGGTTTTTGGGCAGCAGGTTTGACAGCCCTGGCTGCAGGCGGTTGGTACCACTGCACCGCCCAATTCAGCGCACCAAAAATCATCAGGCGCGCCAGCAGCACCGGGGCCTGCAACTGGCCACTGGCGTGCAGCGCTTGCAGCACCGGCGTCCAGGCGGCTTCGTAGCCGTCCTTGATTTGTGTGATGGTTTGGCGCTGCGCAAGGCTCAGAGACCGCCACTCGTACAACATCACCGGGATGAAATCGCTGTCAGGCCCCAGCAACACATCGAACTGGTTGCGGATCAGGGCGCGCAGTTGTTCACGTGGCGACAGGCCATTGGCCAGTGATGCGATGGCAGCCGCTTGCCTTTGGCTGGCTTGCTTCATGCCTTCGACCATCACCGCCAGCAACAGGTCTTGCTTGTTGCCGAAGTGGTAGAAAGGCGAGCCCGGCTGCATGCCCACCAGCGACGCGATTTCGCGGGTGCTGGTGGCGTCGTAACCCTGGCGGTGAAAGAGTTGCGCTGCGGCCGAGATCAAGGCTTGGCGGCGGTTGCCATCGTCGCGCTCGCCCTCGGTTTTGCGGGGGCGACCGCGTGCGCGCTTGGGTTCGGCCAGTTCGGTCATGGCAGAAAACCTTCGCGACGAGGGCGTTGCTCCCACACAGAGCATTGTTCCCACACAGGACTTTGCTCCCACAAGGTGGCAGGGAAGGCTGGCATTCAGCGGCCCGCCAAGCCCATGCTGCGCGAAATCACCTCTTTCATGATCTCGTTGGTGCCGCCGTAGATGCGCTGCACACGGGCATCGGCATAGGCGCGGGTGATGGGGTACTCCCACATGTAGCCGTAGCCGCCGTGCAGTTGCACACATTCGTCCATCACCTTGCATTGCAAATCCGAGCACCAGTACTTGGCCATGCTGGCGGTGGCCGTGTCCAGCTTGTCTTGCAACAACAGTTCAGAGCACTTGTCCACAAATACCTGCGCCACCTGTACTTCGGTTTGCAGCTCGGCCAGGGTGTAGCGGGTGTTTTGGTAGTTGCCCACGGCCTGGCCAAACACCTGGCGGTCTTTCACGTACTGCACGGTCCAGTCAATCGCGGCTTGCGCTGCGGCAATGCCGCCAATGGCGATTTGCAGGCGCTCCCAGGGCAGCTGCTCCATCAGGCAAATGAAGCCCTTGCCCTGCATGGCCGTGCCGCCCAGCAGCTGGTCCGCGCTGACCTTCACGTTGTCAAAAAACAGCTCAGAAGTGTCTTGGGCTTTGAGGCCCAGTTTTTTCAGGCGCTTGCCTTTTTCAAAACCGGGCATGCCGCGTTCGATCAAGAACAAGCTGGTGCCTTTGGCCCCGGCCGCCGGGTCGGTCTTGGCCACCAGGATCACCAGGTCGGCATGCCAGCCGTTGGTGATGAAGGTCTTGCTGCCGTTGATCAGGTAGTTGCCATCGGCTTGCAAGAGCGCCGAGGTTTTCACGCCCTGCAGGTCCGAGCCTGCAGCCGGCTCGCTCATGGCAATCGCGCCCACCATCTCGCCGCTGGCCAACTTGGGCAGGTATTTTTGTTTTTGTGCTTCGGTGCCGTAGTGCAGCAGGTAGGGCGCGACGATTTCGCTGTGCAGGCCGTAGCCGATGCCGGTGAAGCCTGCGCGTGAGAGTTCTTCCATCTGCACCACCGAATACAGCTTGTCGGCGCCCGAGCCGCCATAGGCTTCGGGCAGGGTCATGCACAAAAAGCCGTTGTCACCGGCCTTGTTCCACACGGCGCGGTCCACATAGCCCTGCTCTTCCCAAGCCTCGTGGTGGGGCGCGATTTCTTTGTCCATGAAGCGGCGAAAGCTGTCGCGAAAGGCCTCGTGGTCGGCGTTGAAAAGGCTGCGTTCAATCATGTGTCACCTGTTGGACTGTGGAGGGTTATTTATACAAAGCGTTTGCTTGGTAAAAGTCTATACTGTTTCAAATTCCCCGCAACACAGGGCAAACCCCTGATAGCTCTCTGCAGATACGATGAGACCCTCAAAAGCCCACAGGGCCACCGCGTTCGCCCTGTAGTGCCAGAACCCAAAGGAGACCCACCATGAGTGAAGCATTTGTTTACGACGCCATCCGCACCCCGCGTGGCAAGGGCAAAAAAGACGGCAGCCTGCACGAGGTCAAGCCCATCAGCCTGCTCTCAGGCTTGCTGCGCGAATTGCAAAGCCGCAACCAGTTCGACACCGCTGCGGTGGACGACGTGGTCATGGGTGTGGTCTCACCGATTGGCGAGCAAGGCTCGGTGATCCCCAAAGTGGCGGCCCTGGCCGCAGGCTGGGACTGGCGCTGCTCGGGCGTGCAGCTCAACCGTTTTTGCGCCTCGGGCCTGGAGGCGGTCAACATGGCCGCCATGAAGGTGCGCAGCGGCTGGGAAGACCTGGTGGTGGCCGGTGGCCTGGAGAGCATGAGCCGCGTGCCCCTTGGCGCAGACGGCGGGGCTTGGGCTCAAGACCCCGAGACCAACAGCGCCACGCTGTTTGTGCCCCAAGGCATTGGGGCCGATTTGATCGCCACCATGAGCGGCTTTACCCGCCACGATGTGGACGCCTTCGCGGTCGAATCGCAAAAGCGCGCCACGGCGGCGCGTGCGGCGGGCTACTTCGATAGCTCGGTCGTGCCGGTCAAAGACAAGCTGGGCCAGGTCATCCTGGCGCAAGACGAATTCATCAAACCCAACACCACGGTGGAAACATTGGGCGGCCTGAAATCCTCGTTTGAGCAACTGGGGGCCATGGGCTTTGACACGGTGGCTTTGCAGCGCTACCCACAGGTCGAGCGCATCCAGCATGTGCACCACGCGGGCAACTCGTCCGGCATCGTGGACGGCGCAGCAGCGGTGTTGATCGGCTCGGAAGCCGCGGGCAAAACCCATGGCCTGACGCCGCGTGCCCGCATCGTGGCCGTGGCCTTGTCGGGGGCCGATCCGACCATCATGCTCACAGGCCCCATGCCTGCTGCCCGCAAGGCGCTGGCCAAGGCGGGCCTGACGATTGACCAAATTGATTTGTTCGAGGTGAACGAAGCCTTTGCCGCCGTGCCCATGAAGTTCATGCAAGAGATGCATGTGCCGCACGACAAGGTGAATGTGAACGGTGGCGCGATTGCCATGGGCCACCCGCTGGGGGCCACGGGCGCGATGATTTTGGGCACCTTGATCGACGAGTTGCACCGCCGCCAACTGCGCTACGGCCTGGCCACTTTGTGTGTGGGCGGCGGCATGGGCATTGCCACCATCGTTGAACGCGTTTGATTGGGGAGACAGCACCATGAGCACCATGATTTTGAAAACACTGCGCTATGAATTGGCGGACGGCATCGCCACCATCACCTTTGACGAGCAGGGCTCGCCGGTCAACACCATGTGCCTGCAATGGCAGACCGACTTGGCCCAGGCGGCCGAGCAAGTCCTTAAAGACAAAACCCAGATCAAGGGCATCATCCTGGCCTCGGCCAAGTCCACTTTTTTTGCGGGGGCCGACCTGAAGGGCGTGATGCGATCACAAGCCTCTGACGGCCCGCGTGTCTTTACCGAGATCGAAGCCATCAAGAAAAGTTTTCGCACCCTCGAAACACTGGGTGTGCCGGTGGTCAGCTGCCTCAATGGCTCGGCCTTGGGCGGTGGCTGGGAAGTGGCGCTGGTGGGCCACCACCGCATCGCCACGGCCAACCCCAAAACCCAATTTGGTTTGCCCGAAGTCACGCTGGGCTTGATCCCGGGTGGCGGCGGCATCACCAAGATGACACGCCAATTGGGCCTGCTGGCCGCCCAGCCCTATGTGCTGGAGAGCAAACTCTTTGGCCCCGAAGAAGCCGTCAAGCTGGCCCTGGTGCACGAGATCGTGGTCAGTGACGACCAGCTGCGTCCCCGCGCTTTGGCCCACATCGCTGCAGCCCAAGGCCAGCCCGAAGCTGCGCAACATGTGTGGGACCGCAAAGATTACAAAATGCCCGGCGGCACACCCAGCAACCCCAAGATCGCGGGCATGTTGAGTGTGGCCCCGGCCGTGCTCAAGCAAAAAACACGCGGCCTTTATCCCGCACCCGAAGCCGCGTTGGCGGCCATGGTCGAAGGCGCGATGGTGGACTTTGACACCGCCATGCGCATCGAAAGCCGTTACCTGGCAGGTCTGATGACCAGCCAGGTGGCGCGCAACATGATCAACACCTTTTTCTTCAACATGAACGCCATCAAGGGCGGCCAAAGCCGCCCGAAAGATGTGCCGCGCTACAAGCCGCAAAAGGTGGGCATTTTGGGCGCAGGCATGATGGGCTCGGGCATCGCCTATTCACAAGCCAGCCGGGGCATCGCCACCGTGCTCAAAGACGTGAGCCAAGAGGCCGCTGAAAAAGGCAAGGCTTACAGCCACACGCTCACCCAAAAACGCGTGGACAAGGGCCGCATGGCCGCAGACAAACAAGCGGCCTTGTTGTCACTCATCCAGCCCACGGCCAGCGCCGCAGACCTGAAAGGCTGCGAGCTGATCATCGAAGCCGTGTTTGAAAACCGCGAACTCAAAGCCCGCGTCACACAAGAGGCCGAGCCCATGTTGCTTGAGGGCGGCTTCTTTGCCAGCAACACCTCCACCTTGCCCATCAGCGGCCTGGCCACGGCCAGCGCCAATGCAAACAAATTCGTCGGCATCCATTTTTTCAGCCCAGTGGACAAGATGCAGCTGGTGGAGATCATTCGCGGCGCACAGACCGACGACGAGACCATCGCCCGGGCTTATGACTATGTGCAGGCCCTGGGCAAGCTGCCCATCGTGGTGAACGACTCGCGCGGCTTTTACACCAGCCGCACCTTTGGCACCTTTGTGATGGAAGGCGCGGCCATGCTGGGCGAGGGCATCCCCGCCCCCGTGATCGAAAACCTGGCCATGCAAGTGGGCATGCCCGTGGGGCCGCTGGCCGTGCTGGACGAAACCGCGCTGTCGCTGTCGGTGCATGTGCTGGACCAAACCCGCGAAGACTTCGCCAAAGAAGGCCGGGCCCACACCGCCACGCCCGGCGAGCTGTTGGTCGAACGCATGGTCAAAGAATTCAAACGACCCGGCCGCGCCGCAGGCGGTGGTTTTTACGACTACCCCGCGGGCCAGAAAAAGACGCTGTGGCCCGAACTCAAAACCCGCTTTGAAAAAGCCGACGTGGCCTACAACCTGCAAGACATCAAAGACCGCCTGCTCTACCGCCAAGCCGTGGAAACCGCCCGCTGCCTGCAAGAAGGCGTGCTGATATCGGTGCACGACGGCAACATCGGCTCCATCTTTGGCATCGGCTTTCCGGCCTGGACGGGTGGGGCGCTGCAGTTCATCTATGGCCAAGGCGTGGATGCGTTTGCCAAGCGTTGCGCTGAACTGGCGGCGTTGTATGGGGCGGGGTTTGTGCTGACGGCGCAAGTGATGGACAGCTTGAAGCGGCATCAGCCGGTGTATTGAGTCACAGGCTCGTGAGGGCCTGCAAAATAAAACGCAGCGCTTGGGGGACTGGGCGGCTGCGTTTTTTTCTTTTGGGTGCGGTGAAGGCGGGTGCGGCTGCTTCGGTCTAAAAGTATCTTTTTAGAAAGTGATGAGCTTCGTTGGGTTCAGGCTTGGAACCGACAACGCCATGAACTAACCACTGGCAGGAGCCCACCCACTGCTGTCAATGAGGATCAAGCGAAGCGGTCATTTCTGTGATCAGAAATTCAATGACTGAAGGTCCTTTATCTTTAGGAATTCAATCGCAAGAATCAGGATGATTTTTCTCGGTTAACACGTGACACTACGACCGCTAACTCGCCAACTTCAAACTCTTCAACCTACCGTCATGCGCCTCGCGAGCAAAACCAACATGTGGGATTCAGTCCGCCTTCGAGACAAGTCTGCCGACGGCAGCTTTGTCTATGGGGTTAAGACGACGGGCATCTACTGTCGCCCGAGCTGTCCGTCCAAAAGGGCGAATCAAGAGAATGTACGATTTTTCAAGACACCGGCTGACGCAGAGGGCGCTGGCTTTAGGCCTTGCAAGCGATGCGATCCATGTGCTGATCCAGATGCTCGTATCCGTGCCCTTATTGATCAGGCGTGCCGCCGCATTCATGCCTCCGTTGATTCTGTCCCTTCGTTGAAGGAATTGGCGAATGAGGCTGGCTACAGCTCTGGCCATTTTCAGCGGCTTTTTTCTGCGATTGTCGGGGTTTCACCCAAGCAATATGCCATGGCCAATCGTCGGGACCGCTTGAGCACAGCGCTGCAGGTCGAACGCACTGTTACTGATGCCATCTACAAAGCCGGCTTTGAATCCAGCTCGCAGGCCTATTCAAAAGCAAACACGCTGGGCATGACGCCAAGCACCTACCGCAAAGGTGCAGCCGGTGAAATTATCCGATGCGCCTCCTCCCCCAGCAGCCTTGGAACTGTCCTGGTGGCCACGACTGAGCGCGGCATTTGCATGATCGAGTTCGGCGAACATGACGAGCTCATGCCGCTTGTCATGCAACGATTCCCCAAGGCCCGTATTACCCACGCAGATGCAGACCTCTCGACTTTGATAAAGCGGGTGGTGAGTCTTGTTGATTCCCCGCTGGTGAGAACAGTCTTACCGCTGGACATCCGTGGGACGGCATTTCAGCTAAGGGTTTGGAAGGCGCTCACGGAAGTACCAGCAGGGCAGACCGTCAGCTATGCAGAACTTGCCGCTCGTATTGAACAGCCAACCGCTGTTCGGGCGGTTGCTCGTGCATGTGCCCAAAATAGTATCGCCGTTGCAGTTCCCTGTCATCGTGTGATCCACGCCTCGGGCGACGTATCAGGATACAAGTGGGGGGATGATCGAAAACGAGAGCTGCTCGATCGAGAAAGCCAGGTCACCGAGAGAAAAAAACCATCATGAGTGGCAAATTCACGGCATCGTTTCATCGACTTGCAGCCTCAAACCTCGCTGCTCAAACAGCCGAACAGATCAGCTTGGCGGCAGTTCCTATCGTTGCAGTTTTATCTCTCAATGCCCGCGCAGAGGAAATTGGCCTACTTGGCATCGCTCAGACCTTGCCGTTCCTCTTGTTTTCAATTCCTCTAGGGCTCCTTGCAGATCGTGTATAGCGTCGATGGTTGATGCTCATGTCCGAGGCACTGCGTGTATTGGCTTTTGCAGGATTGCTGTTGGGATCGATAACAGGAATGCTCAGCCTCCCCTTGCTTGCATTGCTGGGGTTCCTGGGTGCATCAGGCACTGTTGGATTTAGCGTTGCAGTCCCGTCCATGTTGGTTGCCCTGGTGCCGCGTGATCGACTCGCATCAGCCAACAGTCGGTTGGAGTTGGCGCGTAGCTTGGCTTTCGCAGCGGGCCCAGCGTTGGCTGGTGCATTGGTCTCCTGGGCTGGTGGTTCTAATGCATTTGTCGTGGCTGCAATGCTTTCTGGCGCCTCGATGGCACTTCTTGTAGGGTTGCCAGAAGCAACCCCGTCAGGTCAGGGACAACGCCGGCGGCTGTTGATTGAATTACAGGAAGGCATCTCAAGTGTTTGGAGCAGTGCGTTGCTGCGACCTATCCTGCTTACCGCCATGGTCTGGAACATGTCGTGGTTTGTCCTCCAGTCGGCTTATGTCTCATACGCTCTGAGAGAGATTGGACCCAGTGCAGAGGCCGTGGGCTTAACTTTGGCAACCTACGGCCTGGGGATGGTGGTTGGAGCACTGGGAACTCCCTTTTTACTGAGGGTGCTGAACTTTGGACATGCTGTTCTGTTGGGGCCGATGTTGTCAGTACTGGCGATGTTGGCGATGGTTGGGACCCTTGAATTGCCACGCTTCGAGTTAGCCGCCTTATCGTATTTTCTATTTGGTGCTGGTCCCATCGTTTGGACGATCACTTCGACCACCTTGCGCCAAAATGTGACGCCTGAAGCCATCATTGGGAGGGTCACGGCCATCTTTCTCATGGCCAACATGGGCGCTCGTCCGATCGGGGCAGCTTTAGGCGCTTGGATAGGCGGCATTTGGGGCGAGAGCACATGCTTGGTCGTCGCACTTGGTGGTTTTTCGATTCAAGCATTCATCGTCTCAGCTTCCGCAATCAGAGGACTTAAATCATTACCCTCAGAGTAGTCTGGGGCGTTGGTTATGACCTTGTCGATGATTTCAAATACCCACCATGCAGCCAAAGTTAACTGAATTTCGAACGTCCATCCAAGACACCCGATCCCATGAGACCTTTTGACGCTTTATGTCGAAATCAGCAGAAATTGAATGCTCTAAGGTAGATTCATGCATGGTTGCTCATGGCCGTTTCCAGGCTTACAGCGTGACCAAATCGATCAGAAGCTACTGCTTTATAGCTGTCTTTAAGCCTGTTGGCCTGAATCGATTCATGGAGTCGCAGAATGAAGGTGCGGGTCATATAGGACGCGAAACCTTCGACGCCCTTTTGCAACTCTCCGCTTCCTGGCCCAAGATCATCCGCGTGGTGATCCTGACGTTTGCCAGGGCCAATGGGGTGGCTGAGGTGCCCGCTCAAAAGTGAGCGAGCTCTGGGGGTACTTTGCCGATTTTTTCAACGTCGCTTGTATGCCCATTAAGGTTTTATCCAGCATTTGAGCTTGAAACCTCGCAGGCATTTGGGCTTGGACGAATGCTTGGGCGGTGGTGATCAAGTGACGCTTTTGAATGTCTTTGTGCAGGTCGTGCTTGCTTTTGCCCCCAAAAAGCCATGGTCATCTTGAGTTTGTGGATGGACCATTGGTAAAGGGATGGCCCCTCCATCGGCAGATGCGACAGGTCACCTTTGTCCCCGCTCAGTGCAGTCAGAAATAAATGGCTTGTAGATGGTGCGTCGGCTAACTACCGTTGCGGTCAATCACGAAAGGCATCCCATGTCCACCGTTTCCATTCGCATCGATGCGCCTTTGGTGGGCGCGGCCCGTGAGGCGGCCAAAGCGGAATCTCGCACCGTGCAGGGGCAGCTTGAGTTCTGGGCCAAAGTGGGACGCGCAGCCCTGGACAACCCCGATTTGCAAGCTTCTTTCATCGCTGAAAGCCTGATGAGCACGGCCGAGCCGAGAGATGACAGCGCGCCTTTTGTGCCACGCAGTCATAGCAGCTTGCCCGCATGAGCTGGCAGGTCCAGTAAAAGCGGCGCTTTGCCCGTGTTTACAAAAAACTGACCCAGACCAGCCTGATTTCGGACACCGATGCCGCTGTGGTGACGGCGGCCGAAAACCCTGACGTGGGTGAGCGCAAAAAAGGCGACTTGGCACAGCTGTGGGTGCACAAGTTTCGCAGCCAAGGCCAGCTTTACTTGCTGGGCTACACCCGAGATGACAGCGTTCGCCTGATCTATTTGGAAGCCCTAGGGCCGCATGAGAATTTTTATCGGGATTTGAAGCGCTGAGCGCTTGTACGGTTTGCATCGCAAGTCAAATAGCTGCGACCGCCTTCACTCTGACCCCGCCGATCACCCCCGCCACCAGCAACGCAATGCCCGCCAGCGTGAGCGGCTCGGGCCATTGGCCGCGCAGCCAGAACGCATAGCCCAGTGCGGCCAGGGTTTCAAACACGATGAGCTGGCCCGCCAGGGCTGTGGGCAGGCGTTGGCTGGCGGCGTTCCAGCACAGGGTGCCCAGCCACGAAGCGAACAGGCCGATGGCCAGCATGAGGCCGATGAACTCCAGCGGTCGCGGGCCCAGGGGCATGGGCAGCGGGTCTTGTGTGGCGCTGGCCCAAAGCCAGAATGCGGCATAGCCCAGCAAGGCCAAGGGCAAGGTGGCGATGCCTTGCGCTGTGGCCCATATGCGCGGGTTGCGCTCGGGGTGGCCGCGCAGCCAGTCGGCGTTTTTCAGCGGGTACCAGGTCCAGCAGACCACCGCACCCACGGCCAGCGCAGCGCCGGTGATGTAGCGGCCCGTGTCGGCCTGTGGGTTTTGCACCAGGGCGTTCCACTCCACATGGTTGACGCAGGCGATGCCCAGCAAGATGAGGGCCAGTGGTGGTGCCAGCTTGAGCCACGGAAAACGCCCGTCGCGTTGGTGGTTGAGCAGGTTGGCCGCCACGGCAATCACCACCGGCAGCGTGCCGATGACCATGGTGGGCAGCGCGCCGCCTGCGCGCTGGATGGCGCTGGACAAAAACAGGTAATACAGCAGGTTGCCAATCGCCGCCAGCTTGAGGGCGGCCAACCAGTCGGCGCGGGTGAGGCGCTTGATTTCGGCACGGTCCACAAAGGCCAGGGGCAAAGCGATCAGGCCAAAAGCCAGATAACGGCCAAAGGTGTGCAGCGCAGCGGGGTATTCGGGCAGCAGCAGCGGGCCGACAAACACCAGGCCCCAAATGAGACCTGCGGCCATGGCGAGCAGGACACCCGTCAGCATGCCGCAGCTTTGGGCGGGTGGCGGGCGAGGGTGCGGGGCGCTGCGGACAACATCATGCGGTGATTATCGTTGCGCCCCCCAGCGGTCTTGTGCCCAGCTCAGGGTGAAAGCCAAGCCTTTTGAAACCGGCCTTGCGGGTCGTGGTCTTGCGTTTGTTTGGCGGGGTTGAAGCGCCGGCCCACACGCGGGTCGGTGCCGCGTCCGCTCACATACAGCCAGTTGCCTTGGTTGCTGCTGACATCAAAGTCCACCAGTTGTGACTCGAACCAGGCGGCACCTGCGCGCCAGTCGCAGGCCAGGTCGTGCACCAAGTAGCTGGCCACGATCTGGCGCATGCGGTTGGAGGTAAATCCCGTGGCGGCCAACTCGCGCATGCCCGCGTCCACAATCGGTTCGCCCGTTTGGCCATGGCACCAGCGCTGAAAGTCTTTGGGAAAGTGCGAGGGCTTGGGCAAGTTCGACAAGCCCCGTGCGGCATACAGTTGCGGGCCGTGTTGCAAATGCAGCATGCGGAAGTTGTCGCGCCACAGCAGCTCAAACCAGAGCCAATAGGTGCCGTCGTTGCTGCCATGCGTTTGTTCGTAGGCATGGAGCTCAGCCCAAATGCGGCGGGCCGACAAGGCCCCCGTGGCCAGCCAGGGCGACCAGTGGCTGCTGGTGTGTTGGCCTTGCAGGGCGTTGCGGGTTTGTTTGTAGCGGTCGGGCCAGGGTGGGGTGAGGTAGTTGTGCAGGTGCGCCAGCGCGGCGGTCTCGCCGCCTTGGCAGGCTGCTTGGGTGTAGGGAAAGTTGGAACGTGGGTGCGCATCGCCCTCGGTGTGCGCTTGCAGCAGTGCGAAGGCGTCTTCGGTCCAGCCGGGCAAGTGGCTCAAAGGCTCAGGCGGCGGGGCAGGCCACTGGGCGGGCGCAGGCAAGGGTGCCAAGGGCTTGAGCCGCGCCGATTCAATGCGCTGGCGGAATTCGGTGAAGACCTGTGGCATGTTTTCGGCCGCAAAGGGCAGGGCGCCCGGCTCGATCAGGCTGGACTGCCACACCGTTTTGACGGTGAGGCCTGCGTTGATCAGCGCCTGCACTTGGGCTTCTTCTTCAGGCGCGGCGATGTCTTCGCCAAACACGGTGTCCGCACCCACTGCTCGTGCGCAGGCGGGCAGCACTTCGGCCACGGGGCCATGCAAGAGCACCAGGCGCTGGCCAGCAGCTTGGAGTGCGTTTTGCAGGTCTTGCAGGGTGTCGGCCACAAAGCGCCGCCGGTGCACGCCCATGCGGCGAAAGCCCCAGGCGGTTTGCTGGTCTTGCACGGCTTCGTGCACATAGACCAGCAGCAGGGCCTGGCCCTGCGTTTGGGCATGCTGGATGGCTTGCTGGAGTGCGCGTTGGTCGTGCAGGCGCAAGTCACATCGAAACCAGTAAATGGTGGTGTGCATGGGTTTAACTGTACAAATGGTGAGGGGCCGTGGTCGGCGAGTAGGGTGGATCAGTTGCTGGCATAGCGCCTGGGGTCAATCGGCACGCAATTGAGCAGTTCTTGGGGCAACTGGGGTGCGCGCTGGCGCAGGTAGCGGCGCACAAAATCAGCGGCAAACCAAGGCGCGGTGGAGCCGCTCCAAATGGCGTGGTCGAGGATGTGCCATTGGCCATCGCTTTGCTGCAGCACCACGATGCTGGGGTTCAAGCGGGTGAACGTGACTTCGGCGATGGCCCAGGGTGCTTGCAACTGCAATTGCAACAACTGGGCCTGCAGCGAGTCGGGCAGGCTGTGCGCCTGAATCGCCTGCAACACCGCTTGGGCATTGGCGCTGTTGGGGTTTTCGGCCTGCACCAGTCGGCAGTCTGTGTGCCACTGACGCCAAGACTCGGACCACCGGCCCAAGAGGTCAAAGCGCTGTCCGCTCACTTGCAAAAGGCCGCGGTTGTCCTGCGCCACCCAGTCAACATGGCTGTCGATGATCAACAAACTGAGCACCCCCAGGAGGGTGGCGGCAACGTGGCGTTTCATGCGGCGGGGGCTGACTCAAGTGGGCTTGGCTCAGGCCTCTTCTTGCAAAGAGATGCCTTCGTGACTGGCCACCATCTGCAGCGCCTGTTCAAACATGGCGCGAGCGGTGGCGGCCATGCTGTGCAAATGCTTGTGCAGTTCGGCGTCTTGCGGGCTTTGGCTCAGGCAGTCTCGGCTGTAGTCTTCAAATTGCGCGAGTTGGCCAATCAGTTCGGCCACATGCCGTGGGCATTCGCAGAGCACTTCGCTGGGGATGTTGGCCACGCGTTGCAACACCGCGTCTGAAAATCGGCGTGGCCCTGTGGCGCTCTGCAAATCTGCGGTTGTGCCCGCAAAAGGCGCAAGCGGTTGGCGTGCCTGGCGAATGATCTGGCGCAGCGCCAGATCGCTCAGCGGCACGCGGTGCACCTGGCCTGGCACTTGGTCCAACACAGCCAGGGCTTGGCCTTGACCAAAACTGTAAAGCACCACCGTGTGGCGCACCCCCATGCGTTGCGACAAGGCCAGGATGTGTTGTGCCGTGGTCGCATTCAAACCATTCACCGAGACCAGCAAGGCGTCGGGCACAAAGGCCAAGTCTTCGGGCTTGGCCAGGCTCAGGTCGGCCCAGACTTGCTGGATGTTGAGCGCAAGGCCCGTCCCTGTGGCGGTGAAGGCGGGCGATTGCAGGCGTTGGGCCAAGGACTGGCCGATGACCACCCAGCCGCCTGTGTTGGTTTGGTTTGAGGGTGTGGCTGCGGCGGGTGGCGTGTGGCTGGCCTTCATGCGGCTGCCGGTGTCCAGCAGTTGCTGCAACTGGCCCAAGGGCATGGCGGCGATCAAGCCAATGCTGTGGCCCTGGCCGGTCAGGCGCTTGAGCAGGGCGGCTTTGCGCAGGTCTTGCTCGTCGTAAAGCCGGTGTTGGCCTTGTGTGGTGCTGGGCGCAAAGGCCTGGTAACGCGATTGCCAGATGCGCAGGGTCGGCACGGGAATGCCGCTGAGCTTGGACACTGCACCAATGCGGTACAGCGAGGGTTTGGGCGAAATGACGTCGTTCATGTCTTTTGTTTATGTTTTGAATAGATATTATAGGTTGTTTCGCCATGTATTTGCAAATATTAAAAGATAATGAGTGGATTTTTTCTATTTAAACCTTACAATGTCTCTTTAACAAGGAGCACTCCATGATCCTGAAAAAAACCGCCAAAGCCGTCGACATCGCGGTGTTCATCACCTCGCGATCGGCCGTTGAGCCTGTGACCACCGAAGAAATCGCCTCTGGCTTGGGGCTGTCCTCGTCGTACACCGAGTCCATATTGAAAGAGCTGCGCGAAGCGGGCTTGATCCGTGCCCACCGGGGGCCGGGCGGGGGCTACCAAATCCGTGGCAATCCTGCAGACATCAGCCTGTGGGATGTGGTCAAACACTTTGAGGTCGTGCACCAGTTTGACGAGGTCTACCCCGATGACAGCCACCCCATGAAGACCTTGGAGGCCGACATCCAAAAGCATTTGCAAGCCGCCTTGGCGTCGCAGACCTTGGACGATGTGGCCGTGCCCTTCATGCCGCAAGACGTTCACATCACCTCGATGCTGGGCCAGTTCCGCTTGAAACCCCTGCCCGCGCCGGTTTTGCCCAAGGCCCCCAATTCGGTGTTTCAGCTCAGCATGATGCTTTGATGTGCGGGGCTAAAGCCTGGGTCAATG
>CAMCNQ010000020.1 GCA_945875955.1 Limnohabitans sp. Rim8
ATGTAGTGCATGACTTCATCGCTCAAAAACAAACCACGGACATCGGCCTCTTGCCTGAGCACGGCACGGCGCTCGCTTTCACTGAGCACCTGCAGGGCTTGGATATGCCCCCAGCCCAAGCGGGTGCGCAGGTCATCGCGCAGCTTCAAATCTGCCACCGGCAAAGCACCGGCCGCCAACACCCAGCGTGGCATGCCGGTGCGCGGGGCAAGGGCATTGACGAACCAATTGAAGGCGGTGTGCTGCTGCTCCAGGTTGTACACATGCACATCGTCCATGAGCACGGCCGTCCACTGGTCGTTGAATTCGGGGGGGTTGAAACTGTCTGCGTCCAGCCAACCCACCAGAGCGCCTTGCTCTTTCAGGGCATGGCGCACCCCGTGCAGCAAATGGGTTTTGCCAGATCCGCTTTCGCCCCACAAATAGCTGGGCACTGGGGAGGGGCTGGCCGAGGCGCTCCACAAACGCAAATGCGCCAGCGCCGCCACGTTGGGGCCTGCAAAAAAATTGTCCAGCGTAGGAAACGACGCCAGGGCGATGTCCAAGGCCAGTTGCTTCATGCCCGATCTGACCCCGAGCCCGCGGCGTCGGAACCGCTCTTTTGATACAGCTCACTTTGCAGGTATTGGTGGCGCAACCGGCGCAAAGCCACCAGCAAGACGGCGCTGGCGGGCAAGGCCACAAGCACCCCGACGAACCCCAGGACTTGGCCAAACGCCATCAAGGCCAAAATCACCGTCAAGGGGTGCAAGCCAATGCGCTCGCCCACCAAGCGCGGCGTGAGCACGAAACTTTCTATCAATTGACCCAGGCCAAACACCACCGCCACCATGACCAGCGCCTGTGTCGATGCAAATTGAAGCAAACCCGCCAGCAAAGCCAAAACCAAGCCCAAACCAAAACCCAGATAAGGCACAAAAACGGCCAGACCTGTAAAGACGCCAATTGGCAAGGCCAGGTCCAGGCCAAACAAACTCAGGCCCACGGTGTAGAAGACCGCCAAGGCCAGCATGACCAGCAATTGCCCCCGCAGGTATTCGCCCAGCACCTTGTCGCTGTCGTGCATGAAGCTGTCAAAGCGCTCTCGAAAAGCGGGCGGCACCAGTTCTAGCGCACTGCCCATCAAGCGCGCCCAATCGTGCAACAGGTAAAACAAGGCCACGGGCACCAGCACCACATAGCCCATGAAAGCCAGCGCGGCGCTGCCGCCCAGCTTCAGGGATGTCATGAGCGGCGCCAACCAGTCTTCGCGGTTGGCACTCAAATAAGCCACCAACTGGGTTTTCAAATCGCTCAGGTCCAGGGAAATGTTGATCCCCAATTGGCGCAGCAAGGGGTTGATGGCATCGACCAGTCGGTCCAGCAGCACGGGCAATTGCTGTTGCAGCAAGGGCCACTCCCTGACCAAAATCGGCACCAAAAGCAACAAGATGCCCAGCATCGCCAGCAAGGCCATGCCCTCGACCAGCAGCACCGCCAAGGCATGCGGCAATTGGCCGCGAGACAAGCGGTCCAAGCGCAGGACCAACGGGTGCAGCACATAAGCCAAGACGGCTGCAATCACAAACGGAGCGAGAACCGGCGCCAGCAACCAAAAAACCAATCCCGTCAGCAAAGCCACGCCAAGCCAGGTGGCCAAGCGGGTCATCAAAAAAGGGCGTGGAGCTTGCAATGGGTTCTCGCGTTGGGCAATGGGGGGCGGTGAGTTGAGGGTCAACCCTTAAAATAGACCTTGATTTTAGTCTGCCAGCCCGTTTATTGGCCCTTTCTGACCTATTTACTTGCCCCTTGGGCCAAAACCATGAGCCAAACTCCCCTTTCCTACAAAGACGCCGGTGTTGACATCGTTGCGGGCGATGCCTTGGTCGAGCGCATCAAGCCCTTGGCCAAAAAAACCATGCGCGAGGGCGTGCTTGCAGGCATTGGCGGATTTGGGGCCCTGTTTGAAGTGCCCAAACGCTACAAAGAACCGGTCTTGGTCAGTGGCACCGACGGCGTGGGCACCAAGCTCAAACTGGCGTTCGAATGGAACATGCACGACACCGTGGGCATCGACTTGGTGGCCATGAGCGTGAACGATGTGCTGGTGCAAGGCGCTGAGCCCTTGTTTTTTCTGGATTATTTTGCCTGCGGCAAATTGGACGTGGACACCGCAGCGGCCGTGATCGGCGGCATTGCCAAAGGTTGTGAGTTGTCCGGCTGCGCCCTGATCGGCGGGGAAACCGCCGAAATGCCTGGCATGTACCCCAGCGGGGAATACGACCTGGCCGGTTTTGCCGTGGGCGCGGTTGAAAAGTCCAAAATTTTGACCGGCCAATCCGTGCAAGTGGGCGATGTGGTGTTGGGCCTGGCCTCCAGCGGGGTGCATTCCAACGGCTTCAGCTTGGTGCGCAAATGCATTGAACGGGCAGGCCACAACGCCCCCACAGCGCTGGATGGCCAGCCTTTCAAGCAAGCCTTGATGGCCCCCACCCGCCTGTATGTGAAAAACGTGTTGGCGGCCTTGGCCGCATTCCCCAACGATGCCGACAAGGCCGAGGGCATCAAGGCCTTGGCCCACATCACCGGAGGGGGTTTGCTGGAGAACATTCCACGCGTCTTGCCCCCAGGTTTGGCCGCCCACCTGCAAAAAGGCAGTTGGCCTCAAACCGAGTTGTTCGCTTGGTTGCAAAAAACCGCAGGCATAGACGACACCGAGTTGAACCGCACCTTCAACAATGGCATTGGCATGGTGCTGGTCGTTGCCGCCCATCAGGCCAAGGCCTGTGCCCAGCAGCTGCAAGAAGCTGGTGAACAGGTCCATGTGATCGGCCGCATCGCGCCGCAAGCCGATGGTGCCCAGGTCGTGGTGGCCTGAAGCCGCCAGGGCATCAGGTCTTGGAGAGTTCTTTCACACGGGTTTTCAAGGCGTCCTGATCGGGCGCCAAAGGCTCTGCCTGCAGGTACATCTGCAGGTCGTGCAAAGCCTCGTGATTGCGGCCCAATTGGGCGTAAACCAAGCCGCGGTCGCGCCGTTCTGACCAAGTTTGTGGCAGCAGCACCACCAAACGGTCCAGCACCTGCAACAAGCGTGGCCAGTCTTCTTGCACGCGAAACACTTCCTTGAGGTTGCGCAGCATGCGGGCCAGCAAATCGCGCGGTGGGCAAGGCTGTAAATACAGGCCCAAGGGGGTTTCACCATCGTCCAGATCGAGGCCAGAGTTTGCATCTGCGGCATCTCGGTAAGGCCCCAAGCGCTCAGCCAAGTTGTCGACCCCCAAGGATTGTCCAGTCAAGGGATCGATCACCACCAAGCCCCCTTTCAGCGCCACCTTGACCAAGAAGTGCCCGGGAAAAGAAACGCCTTGGGCGTTCAAACCCAGGCCCTGTGCCAACTCCAGCCAGAGTACCGCCAGGGCAATCGGCAGGCCTCTTCGGGTGCGCAGCACCTCATTCAAATAGCTGTTCTCAGGGGCGTAGTAATCATTGGCATTGACGCCAAAGCCCATCTCTTTGTAAAAGACCTGCGTCAAGATGGCCAAGCGGGTCAAGTCGTCAGCCTCTGCGGGCAAGCGGCCTTTGACTTTTTTCAACAAGCGGGCCAGTTCATCCAGCACATGCTGCACATCCAGTTGGGGCTCTTCGTCTTGGGCCAAACTGGCCGCGGCCTCCAGCACAGGAAAATCCGCATCGCTTTGCACCAAACTGGCAAAGTACGCCAGAGGCGTTGGCGCGTCCAAATTCAAATTCACAAAACCACCCTCGTCTTCAACGTTTCAAAAAGGCTTTCAGCCGCAAACCGGTCAGCCACAAAGCGCCAAAATACAAAAGCGCCGAGCCCGACAAAACCAGCGCCATCCAGCCGATGCGAATGCCCGCGTTTTGGCGAAGGGCCAACCAGGGCAAGGCATGTGCGGCAAACCAAAGCAGGCCAGTCAGCAGGCTGGTGGCGAACAACACCTGCAGGGCAAAACGCAGCCATCCCGGTTGCGGCCGATAGCTGCCTCGGCGCAGCAAACCCACCAGCAACCACGCCGCATTGACCAAGGCCCCCAGACCGATAGACAAGGCCAGCCCGGCATGGGCCAAGTGGGGCACCAACAAGAGGTTGAAAACCTGGGTCAGGACCAACACCACCACGGCAATGCGAACCGGGGTGCGGATGTCCTGACTGGCGTAATAACCCGGGGCCAACACCTTGATGGCCACCAGACCCAACAGGCCCACGCCATAGCCCGTCAAGGCCCAAGTGGTTTGCTGAACATCGCGGTCGGTGAAAGCCCCATAGTGGTAGAGCACCGAGACCAAGGGCTGTGCAAATACCAGCAAAGCCGCCGCGCAGGGCAAACTCAGCAACAACACCAAGCGCAGCCCCCAGTCGAGCATGGCGGCATAGCGCTCGCTGTCGCCAGCGGCATTGGCCGCAGCCAGTTGGGGCAACAGCACCGCACCCAACGCCACTCCCAAAATGGCCGTGGGAAACTCCATCAAGCGGTCCGCGTAGGTCAGCCAACTCACACTGCCCGGTGTCAGGTGCGAGGCGATCTGCGTGTTGATCAGCAAAGAAATTTGCGCCACCCCCACCCCCAGCAAGGCCGGTGCCATCAGGCGCAAGATGTTGCGGGTGGCCGGATTGGTCCAGGCTTTTTTGATGGCTGCAGGCCCCAAACCCAAACGGGGCAACAGGCCCATGCGACGCAATGCGGGAATTTGCACGGCCAGCTGCAAAAAGCCCCCCACCATGACGCCCACCGGCAAGGCATAAATGGCTTGCCCGCCGTGCGACGCCAGCCAAGGCGACAACCACCAAGCTGCGCCAATCACGCTGACATTGAGCAGCACCGGCGTGGCCGCAGGCACGGCAAAGTGCCGCCAGGTGTTCAAAATGCCGGCCGACAAAGCCACCATGGACATGAAGGCGATGTAGGGAAACATCCAGCGCGTCATGACCACCGCCGAGGCGAAGCCATTGGCGTCTTGCTGCAGGCCACTGGCCATGGCCCACACCAGCCAGGGCGCGGCCAACACCCCCACCAGTGACAACAGCAGCACCGACCAGGCCAAAGCTGTGGCCACGCTGTCGATCACCTCTTTGGTTGCCGCGTCACCGTGCTGGGCCTTGTGGGCCGCCAACACCGGCACAAAAGCCTGGCTGAAAGCCCCTTCCGCAAACAAACGGCGAAACAAGTTGGGAATGCGAAAAGCCACATTGAAGGCATCGGTCAAGGCGCTGGCACCAAATGTCGAGGCGATAAGCAACTCGCGCACCAAGCCCGTGACCCTGGAGGCCAGGGTGAAAAAAGACACAACGGAGGCAGATCTGAGAAGGCTCACAGAAGCCGAGTGTAGCGGCCCTGCCCCGGCGCTCGAGCATCAGTGCCGCGGTGGGGCCAGAGAAAATACTTTGGGCTCTGATAGAATGCTCGGCTCGCTGGACATCATCCTCAGACACTGAAAGAACTTATACATGGCATCCGCTAAACCCAAAAAGAAAAACCCCCGCCTGGCATCAGGCCGTAAACGCGTCCGTCAAGACGTGAAAATCAACGCTGCGAACTCTTCGCTGCGCTCCAAGTACCGCACCGCTGTGAAAAACGTTGAAAAAGCCGTTGCAGCGGGCGACAAAACCAAAGCCACCGAGTTGTTTGCCAAAATGCAAACCGTGGTGGACATCATTGCCGACAAAGGCATCTTCCACAAAAACAAAGCCGCTCGCGACAAGAGTCGCCTGAGCGCCAAGGTCAAGACCTTGGCTGTGGCCGCAACAGCCTGATCCGCTTCACCAGATCAACAGCCCGGCGAGGCTTTGTCCTCGCTGCCGTTTGAAACGGGTGCGCTGTCCGCGAAAAAATAAAACCGCCTTCGGGCGGTTTTTTCATGGGCGGTGGGCATTCAAAGTCTGCCCTTGGCCACGCCGGTCTGCTAAGGGTCGGCCTTTGTCCCGAAAGGGTAAAAAGCAAAACCCCAGGCGCATGGCCAAGGCCGTTTTATTTGAGGCTGTTGGGCAGCTTGGGCGGATTGGGAAGCAAACAGGCGTCCACCACTTGCAGCCGGTTGTCACGCGCAAAATTCATCACAAAGTCCCAAGCCATCACGTCGTGGTCGCGCAAGTCAAGGTGAACGACCACGCATTTGATGTTTCCCATGGTGGTCGGAATGCACCATGGCGAGTAGCTCAAATGGCTGCCGGGAACTGCCCCGCCAGGTCGAAAGGGGCTCATCACGCCGGCCAAACGCTCGGCCCAGTCGCTGGGCCTGAATGTCTTTCCGTCAAGGGTGATGCCCTGGATGAAAACTTCTTTGGCGGGGTTTGTGACCATCGGACAGAGGCTGGGGTGAAGGGGCTACAGAGCCCGGGATCGCCGCACTCTGGTTTACCCGAATATTCTATCTTATATAAGACTTGAGGCCTCTGGCCCGCACAGGGCGGGGGCTTGGCCAGTGCTCGGTGAAATGGCCGCTTCTGCCTCTAAAATCGGGACTTGGCGGCCCTCAAGCTTGGGGCCGATTTTTATTTCAGGAGTTCACGCATGTCCGCTTTCATTGAAGCCGCCTCACCGCACACCATGAACACCTATGGCCGTCTGCCAATTGCACTGAGCCACGGCCAGGGTTGCCGCGTTTGGGACATCAATGGCAAGTCTTATCTGGACGCGCTGGCGGGCATTGCCGTGAACACCCTGGGCCACAACCACCCCGACTTGGTGCCCGCCTTGCAGGACCAAATCGGCAAGATGATCCACAGCTGCAATTATTTTCACGTGCCCAACGCCGAAGTGCTGGCGGCCAAATTGGTCGAAATGTCGGGCATGACCAATGTGTTTTTCTGCTGCACCGGTCTGGAAGCCAACGAGGCGGCCATCAAATTGGCACGCAAATTCGGCCATGACAAAGGCATAGACAAACCGGAAATCGTGGTCTATGAAAAAGCCTTTCATGGCCGCAGCATCGCCACCTTGAGCGCCACCGCCAATGAAAAACTCAAGAAAGGCTTTGGCCCCATGCTCGAGGGCTTTTTGCGCGTGCCGGTCAACGACATCGAGGCCCTGAAGAAGGCCACCGAAGGCAACCCGAATGTGGTGGCGGTGTTCATGGAAACCATCCAGGGTGAAGGCGGCATCAACCCGATGCGCATCGAGTACATGCAACAAGTGCGCGCTTTGTGCGACCAACGCGACTGGCTGATGATGGTTGACGAAGTGCAGTGCGGCATGGGCCGCACCGGCAAGTGGTTTGCCCACCAGTGGGCGGGCATCGTGCCCGACGTGATGCCGCTGGCCAAAGGCCTGGGCTCGGGTGTGCCCATTGGCGCGGTGGTGGCAGGCCCCAAGGCGGCCCATATTTTTCAGCCCGGCAACCATGGCACCACCTTTGGCGGCAACCCGCTGGCCATGCGCGCCGGGGTTGAGACCATCCGCATCATGGAAAAAGACGGCCTGATGGCCAATGCAGCGCGGGTCGGCGACCATTTGCGCGGCGGCCTTGAAAAAGCCCTGGCCGGCGTTCAAGGCGTCACGGAAATCCGGGGCCAAGGTCTGATGCTGGGCATTGAGTTGGACCGCCCCTGCGGCCCCATTTGGAGCCGCGCTGCCGAAGCTGGCTTGCTGCTGAGCGTGACGGCCGACAGCGTGATCCGCCTGGTGCCACCGCTGATCATGAGCGCGTCAGAAGCCGACGAAGTGGTGGCCATCTTGGTGCCCTTGATCAAAGCCTTTTTGGCAGAAACAGCATGAGCGCCACCCCTGCCCAACAGGTGCGGCATTACCTGCAATTTTCCGACCTGAGTGCCCCGGAATACGCCCATGTCATGGTGCGCGCGGCCGAGATCAAACGCAAATTCAAGGCCTACGAAAAATACCACCCCTTGGCCGACCGCACCCTGGCCATGATTTTCGAGAAGGCCTCGACCCGCACCCGCGTCAGCTTTGAAGCGGGCATGTACCAATTGGGCGGCTCGGTGGTGCACCTGACCACGGGGGACAGCCAACTCGGCCGCGCAGAACCGATCGAAGACAGCGCCCGCGTGATCAGCCGGATGACCGACATCGTCATGATCCGCACCTTTGGACAGGACAAAATCGAGCGCTTTGCCTCGCACTCCCGGGTGCCGGTGACCAACGGCCTGACCAATGAGTTTCACCCCTGCCAAATCCTGGCCGACATCTTCACCTACATCGAGCACCGGGGCTCAGGCGGGTCTGAAGACAAGGTTCTGGACTGTCTCAAGGGCAAGACCGTGGCTTGGGTGGGTGATGGCAACAACATGGCCAACACCTGGCTGCAGGCGGCCGAACTGCTGGGCTTCACCTTGCACCTGAGCACACCCAGTGGCTACGAAGTCGACCAAGCCGTGGCCGGTTTGCGCAGCGCCAACAGCTACAAAATCTTCAAAGACCCTGAAGATGCCTGCCGGGGTGCCGACCTGGTCACCACCGACGTGTGGACCAGCATGGGGTTTGAGGCTGAAAACGAGGCCCGCAAGAAAGCCTTTGCCGACTGGTGCGTGGACGAAGCCATGATGCAAGCGGCCAAACCCGATGCCTTGTTCATGCATTGCCTGCCCGCCCACCGCGGCGAAGAGGTCAGCGCCTCTGTCATCGATGGCCCGCAATCGGTGGTCTGGGACGAAGCCGAAAACCGCATGCATGTGCAAAAAGCCCTCATGGAGTTTTTGCTCCTGGGGCCAATCCACGACTGAGGCCCGGCCACATGTCGGCTTGCATGCAGTGTGGGGCTTGCTGCGCGAGTTTTAGGGTGGATTTTTCGACCTTCGAATACGAAGAACAAGGTGGCGCTGTGCCTGCGGGGCTGGCCCAACACATCACCGCCTCCACCTGCCGCATGAATGGCACCGACCACAGCCCGCCTCGCTGCGCGGCGCTGTATGGCAAAACCGGCGAACGCGCCATTTGCGGCATTTACGAATGGCGACCGTCCCCTTGCCGTGAGTTTGAAGAAGGCAGCCTCGCCTGTGAGCAAGCCCGACGACGTCACGGCCTGCCCGCACTGAACGCCTAAGGTCTTTTTGACAAGTGTTGGAAATAACCGACACCACGGTTTTTCTGCGGTGCTAACTTGGCTCACCATGAAAAAACTTTGGGACATTTCCCCGCCTGTAGATGCCCGCAGCCCGGTATTTCCGGGCGACACCCCGTACGCCCAACAATGGGCAAGCGCGCTGTCGGACACCTGCCCCGTCAACGTGAGCGCCATCACGCTGTCGCCGCATGTGGGCGCACACGCGGACGCACCGCTGCATTACGACCCGCAAGGCGCGGCCGTGGGGGCACTCGACTTGGCACCGTTTCTGGGCCGCTGCCGCGTCATCCACGCACTGAACGCCAAGCCCTTGGTCACCCTCGCGCACTTGCAACACGCCCTGGCCAATCTGCCCGCACGGGTGCTGGTGCGCACTTACCGTCAATTGCCCCTTGCCCATTTCGACACCCGGCTGACCGGCTTTGCCCCGGACGCTCTGCAGCACCTGGCCGATCTGGGCCTACAGCTGATCGGCACCGACAGCGCCAGCATAGACCCGGCCGACAGCAAAGCCCTGCCCAGCCACCAAGTGATCCGCCAACGCGGCTTGCGCGTGCTGGAAAACCTGTTGCTCGATGAGGTGCCAGAAGGCGATTACGAGCTGATCGCCCTGCCCCTCAAACTCATGACCGCTGACGCCAGCCCGGTGCGCGCGGTCTTGCGCGAACTTTGAACACCGCCTGAAAGACCCGCCCATGATGCACCTCACCCCCACCCTGCAAGACTGCGAACTGATGGATTTGGCAGACCCTGTGCGGTCTCTGCGTGACCAATTTGACCTGCCCGCTGGCGTGATCTACTTGGACGGCAACTCCCTGGGCGTGATGCCCAAAACCGCCCCAGCCCGCGTGGCCCAAGCCGTCACCCACGAATGGGGCCAGGGTCTGGTCAAAAGCTGGAACGACGCGGGCTGGTTCACCCTGCCCCAGCGGGTGGGCGACAAAATCGCCCGCTTGATCGGTGCAAAACCCGGCGAAGTCGTGGCCGCCGACAGCACCTCGATCAACCTGTTCAAGGTGCTGGCCGCTGCGCTGCACATGGCCCAAGCCGACCACCCACACAAAACCAAAATCGTCAGCGAACGCAGCAATTTCCCCACCGACCTGTACATCGCCGAGGCCCTTTGCCAAGAGCGCGGCTTCACCCTGCAACTGGTCGAAGCACAAGAGATCACAGCCGCTTTGCAAGCCGATGTGGCGGTGCTGATGCTCACCCATGTGAACTACCGCACCGGCGCCATGCACGACATGCAGGCCGTCACCGCACAGGCCCACGCGCAAGGCATTCTCACGGTGTGGGACCTGGCGCACAGCGCAGGCGCAGTACCCGTGGACCTGAACGGATCAGGGGCCGACTTTGCGGTGGGCTGTGGTTACAAATACTTCAACGGTGGCCCCGGCGCCCCGGCTTTTGTGTGGGTACGCCCCCAGCACACCGACCGCTTTTGGCAACCGCTGGCCGGTTGGTGGGGCCATGCCGCACCGTTTGCCTTCACGCCCGATTACCAACCCGCCAAGGGCATCACCCGCTACCAATGCGGCACACAACCCATCTTGAGCCTGACGGCGCTCGACTGCGGCCTTGACACCCTGCTGGCCGCCGAAACCTTGGGCGGCATGGCAGCGTTGCGACAAAAGTCATTGGCACTCACGGGCCTGTTCATGCAAAGGGTGCGCACGCGTTTGCACGGTCACGGCTTTGGCATGGCCACCCCCGAAGCAGAAAGCCTGCGCGGCTCGCAAGTGAGCCTGAGCCGCACCGAAGGCGCTTACGCCATCGTGCAGGCCCTGATCGCGCGCGGTGTGATCGGTGACTTTCGGGCTGGCGACGGCGGCTTGCACGCCGACATCTTGCGGTTTGGCCTGACCCCGCTTTACATTGGTTACGCCGATGTCTGGCGGGCGGTGGAACAACTGCACCAAGTCATGCAAAGCGGCGAATGGCAAGACGCCCGCTTTGCGCAAAAAAACGCCGTGACCTGAAACGCCCGCCATGAGTTCCTGCCCTTTCTCCTTTGCCCTCAACACCACCAGCGCAGCGCAAGCTGAGCGCATCGTGCAAGATGAAAAAGCCCAACTCAACTTTGACGGCCGCATGAGTTACGGCGACTACCTGCAGTTGGACACGGTGCTGAACGCGCAAAAGCCACTCTCGCCCGACCACAACGAGATGCTGTTCATCGTGCAGCACCAAACCAGTGAACTGTGGATGAAGCTGATGCTGCACGAGCTGCAAGCGGCCATCCACAACATCGCGCAAGACCAACTGCCCGATGCATTTAAAAAATTGGCCCGCGTCAGCAAAATCCTAGAGCAACTGGTCCACGCCTGGGACGTGTTGGCCACCATGACCCCGCCCGAGTACAGCGCCATACGGCCCTATTTGGCGCAGTCCAGTGGTTTTCACAGTTGGCAGTACCGCTGCATTGAATTTGCCATGGGCAACAAAAATGCCGCCATGCTCAAGCCCCACACCCACCGCGCTGATCTGTTGGCGATTGTGCAGGCAGCCTATGCAGCGCCCTCTCTGTACGACGAATGCCTGCGCCTGTTGCACAGGCGCGGTCTGGAATTGCCCGCCAGCCACACCCAGCGCGACTGGTGCCAGCCTTACGAGGCCTGCGACGCGGTTGAAAATGCCTGGTTGGTCGTCTACCGCGACACCCCCAAGCACTGGGACCTGTACCAACTCGGTGAAGAGTTGACCGATTTGGAAGACGCTTTTCGCCTGTGGCGCTTTCGCCATGTGACCACGGTGGAGCGGGTGATTGGCTTCAAACGGGGCACGGGGGGCACGGGCGGCGTGAGTTACTTGCGCAAAATGCTGGACGTGGTGTTGTTTCCAGAAATCTGGACGCTGCGCACGCAACTGTGATCGGCCAAGTTGGGGCACATGCACTTGCAAAAAGCAGGTGCATGCAATTGCTTTACCATGCCCGCTGCATGACTGGAGCACCACCTTGAAACTGAACATCAATGGGCAAAGCCACGAGGCCCATGCCGATCCCAGCACCCCTTTGCTGTGGGTGCTGCGCGATGAACTCAACCTGACGGGCACCAAGTTTGGCTGCGGTGTGGCCGCCTGCGGGGCTTGCACCGTGCGCATCGATGGCCAGGCTGTGCGCGCTTGCGTGGTACCGGTGTCTGCCGTCGCCAACCGGGCCATACAGACCATCGAATCTTTGGGCTCTGCAGAAAAACCACACGCCCTGCAATTGGCCTGGATCGCCGAGCAGGTGCCGCAATGCGGCTATTGCCAAAGTGGCATGCTGATGGCCGCTGCCGCCTTGCTGGACAAAACCCCAAAGCCCAGCGACGCGGACATTGACGCGGCCATGACCAACCTGTGCCGCTGCGGCACTTACCAACGCATCCGCGCGGCCATCCACCGCGCGGCGGACATGTTGCAAAAAGGCGGTGCCGCATGAAGCGCAGAACCTGGTTGCTGAGCGCCTTGGGGGCCAGTGGTGCCTTGCTGGTGGGCTGGGCTGTTTTGCCCGCCCGCTCCCGCTTGGGCAGCCCTGAGCTGATGCTGGCCACGCCAGGCGATGTGGCCCTGAACGGCTGGGTCAAAATCGCCCAAGACGGCGCTGTCATTTTGGCCATGCCACGCAGCGAAATGGGCCAGGGCGTGCACACGGCCTTGGCCATGCTGGTGGCCGAAGAGCTGGATCTGCCCTTGGCGCGTGTGCGCTTGGAGCAAGCCGGCGGCGACAGCATTTACGGCAACGTGGCCATGATCTTGGCCACCCTGCCCCAGCACCCACTCGACAGCGAAGCGGGGCACCAGAGCGTCAAGATCAAAATGCGCGAATGGATCGTGGGCAAGCTCGCGCGCGAATTGGGCATCAACGCCACTGGCGGCTCGTCCAGCATCACCGACCTGTGGGACCCCTTGCGCATGGCAGCGGCCACCGCCCGCGCCAGCTTGGTGCTGGCTGCGGCCAAGGCGTGGCAAGTCCCTGCCAGCGAGGTCAGCGTGGCTTCGGGCCTGCTGCAGCATGCCAGCGGACGATCGGCCCATTACGGCGAGATGGTCAGCGCCGCCGCCGCCCTCACGCCTTCAGACGTGGCCTGCAAAGACCGTCAAGATTGGACGCTGATTGGTCGGGCCACGGCCCGCACCGACATCCCGGCCAAGCTCATGGGCCAGGCCGAATTTGGCCTGGACGTGCGCCGCCCCGGCATGCTGTTTGCTGCGGTGCGCATGAGCCCCATGCTGGGCGGCGCAGTCGCCACCCTGGACGACCAAGCGGCCCTGGCCTTGCCCGGTGTGGACAAGGTGCTGCCTTTGAGCGCCTGGGGCGGCGGCACCGCAGGCCTGGCGGTGGTGGCCAAAACCACCTGGCAAGCGCGCCAAGGCGCTCAGGCGGTTCAAGTGCAGTGGCAAGCCCCAAGTGCGGGTGCTTTGAGCAGCCAAGCCATCCAGACCGATCTGCTGGCCCAACTCAATGCAGACAGCGGCCACACCTTCCATGAGCAAGGGGTGCCCAGCCAAGCCGAACGGTCGGCAGCCCGGCGTCAAGACGCCCTCTACCAAGCGCCCTATTTGGCCCATGCCACGATGGAGCCCATGAACTGCACGGCGCAGGTGAAAGAAGGTCGCGTTGAGATTTGGGTCCCCACCCAGGTGCCGCAAATGGCCAGGGCCATGGCGGCCAAGGTGGCTGGCGTGAGTCAAGAGCAGGTCAGCGTGCATGTGACTTTGCTCGGCGGTGGTTTTGGCCGCCGCTTAGAGGTGGACTTTGTCGGCCAAGCGGTTCAGGTGGCCATGGCCTGCGGGGGACTGCCGGTGCAACTGAGTTGGTCACGCGAAGAAGACATGGCCCACGACTTTTACCGACCCATGCAGTTGGCCAAGTTCCAAGCCTCGCTGGATGCGCAAGGCGAAGTCAGTTGCTTGCGCATCAAGTCGGCAGGCGACGCCATTTCACCGCGCTGGATGGCCCGGGCCCTGCCCCAGTTTTCAGCCCCCTTTGACACACCCGACAAAACCACGGCGGAAGGTTTGTTTGACCTGCCCTACGGTTTTGCCAGCCAGCACATCAGCCATGTGGCTACTCACAGCGGCGTGCCAGTTGGCTTTTGGCGTTCGGTGGGCCACTCGCACAACGCCTTCTTTTCCGAATGCTTCATCGACGAACTGGCCAACACCGCAGGGCAAGACCCCCTGGCCTTCCGGCTGAAATGGTTGCAAGACGCGCCCCGTTATGCCGCCGTGCTGCAACTCGCGACAAACAAAGCCGCCTGGGGCCAAGCCCTGCCACCTGGCCATGCCCATGGCTTGGCCTTGCATGCCTCGTTTGGCTCGATCGTGGCACAGGTGGCCCAAGTCTCGCTCGCCCATGGTAAGATCCGCGTGCACCGCGTGGTCTGTGCCATCGACTGCGGCACCGTGGTCAACCCCGACACCGTGGCCCAGCAAATCGAGGGCGGCGTCATTTACGGCTTGAGCGCCGCGCTGTTTGGCCGCATCGACATCGTGGACGGAGCGGTCCAGCAAAGCAACTTCCCCAATTACCCCATGCTGAACCTGGCACAAGCGCCTGTGGTTGAAACCCACATCGTGCCCAGCACCCGCGCACCGGCCGGTGTGGGCGAACCGGCGGTGCCGCCGATTGCACCGGCGGTGGGCAACGCGCTGTTTGCGCTGACCGGCAAACGCCTGCGCTCCCTGCCTTTGGCGCTCTAAGCAGCAGGGCCTTGGCCGTACAACCAGGGCAAGTCCATCAGGCGCTCGCCCATGAGCCGCATGGACAGATTGCGCCCCCATGCCAAAGCGCCTCGGGCGTGGAAAATTTGTCCGTTGCGCACGGCGCGATTTTGCACCTGGGCGTTGCGCGCCCAGCGCAGCTCGGCGTAGCGCAGCAAACGCTGCGCCACGCTGCCTTGGCCCGTCGCGAGGGATTGGGCCAGCACCTGGGCATCTTCGATCGCCATGCCCGCGCCTTGCGCCAAATAAGGCCGCATGGGGTGCGCGGCATCGCCCAACAGGGCCACGCGGCCCTGCGCCATTTGGCCGGCCGATGCCATAGAGGCGCGGTCGTGCAGCGCCCACAAACGCCAATCTGGCACGCTGGCCAAGCGCGCCTGCAAATCCTGGCCCACACCGCCCATGGCCTGCATCAGGTTTTTGGCATTCGCAGCCAGATCCCAGTCTTGCGCCTGATCGGGCTTGGCAGATTGCACGATGGCCACCAGATTGAGCCACTGGCCTGCGCGCACGGGGTAATGCACCACATGCAAGCGCGGCCCCATCCAAACGGTCACCTCGTTGGAGCGCAGCGCCAGCGGCAAGTCGGCCTGGGGCAGCATGGCCCGATAAGCCAAGTGCCCGGTAAAGCGGGGTGCGCCATCCGCCAACAGTTGCTGGCGCACAGCACTCCAAACGCCATCGGCCCCCACCAAGACGTTGGCGCGCCAAGTGGGGCCTTGCTGGGTTTGCACCTCCAGATCGTCGGCGCTTTCATGCCAGGCCTGCAGCGTCTGCCCAACATGGGTCTGTGCCCCGGCCAAGCGCGCGGCCGCCAGCAGCAAGCCATGCAAATCGGCGCGGTGGATGGTGGCGTAAGGCGCACCATAGCGACTTTGGGCACGGTCGGCCAGGCGCAAACGGCCCATCACTTGGCCCGATTGCGCATCCCGCGCCAACAAGCCAGAAGGAAATGAAGCCACTTGTTCAAGTGCATCGCCAAGGCCCCAGCCCTGCAAAATGCGGGTGACGTTGGGGCCCATTTGTATGCCGGCCCCGACCTCACTGAATTGGGCACTGCGCTCCAGCAGTTGCACCGCCATGCCCTGCCTCGCACAGGCCAAGGCCGCGGCCATGCCACCAATGCCGCCACCGGCGATCAAAACCCGATCGAGAGCCATTTTTGCCATGGGGGGATTGTGCGCCGTCCCCAGGGTCAAACGCAGAGTGACTGCGCCAGTCGCCCCATGCGCACATCGGCCAAATTTCAAAACCGAAGCCAAAGCCAGAATCATCGACTTGATGAAAAAATCAAAAAATATAATACAAAAATACAAATAAATAAAATCAAATAATTTTCCTTATAAAAAAACAAATAATAGATTTACCGTTTTAAATGTCTTTAAAATCAGGTTTTGTAATAAAATGTTTTGATTTAATGAATTAAAAATGCTCATTTCATGGAAGGGCATGCATTGGGAGCTGAACGATGAAGCGCATTCAAGTGCAGTGGTTGGTGGCCGCGGTGACGAGCATGTGCCTGCCTTGGGTCCAGGCGCAGGTCAGTGAACCTTTCTTGGACTTCAGCTTGCAAGAAGTGCTGGAACTGGAAATCACTTCCGTGTCCAAGAAGCCGCAAACCGTGTCGCGGGCAGCGGCGGCGGTGCATGTGATCACCGGCGAGGACATCCGCCGATCTGGCGCGCAAACCATCGTAGACGCCTTGCGCCTGGCCCCTGGTTTGCAAGTGGCGCAGGTCAGCGCCAATGCCTGGGCGGTGAGTGCCCGGGGTGCCAATGGCCGCTTTGCCAACAAACTCTTGGTCTTGATGGATGGACGCACCGTTTATTCACCCATGTTTTCTGGTGTTTTCTGGGATGCCCAAGACAGCCTGTTGGCCGACATCGAACGCATCGAAGTCATCCGTGGCCCTGGCGCTGCACTGTGGGGGGCCAATGCCGTCAACGGCGTCATCAACATCATCACCAAATCGGCCGCAGCCACACAGGGCCCTTTGCTCGATCTGAGCGCGGGCACCGCCAGCCATGGCAACCTGTCCATGCGCTATGGCGGCCAACTGCAAGACTTGGGCCATTGGCGGCTTTACGGCAAAGCCATTGCGAACAAGGCCTTTGACTTGGCGCAAAGCCGCGGCAAAGGCTTTGACAACTGGCGACAACAACGCCTGGGCTGGCGTGCCGACATCAACCCCACAGCGGTTGATGCCGTGACATTTCAAACCGAGGTTTACCAAGGCAGCTACGGGGAGTCGGCCTTGCTGAATTTCACCAGCCCCCCGGGATCGGTGCTGCAGGGCATCACCCAGACGAACTCGGGTGGCCATGTGCTGGCGCGCTGGCAGCATGACATGAGCCAGAACAATGCCATGACCGTGCAAACCTATCTGGAGCAATCGCGCCGGGATTGGCCTGCCCACACCTTCATTGGCGTGAACACCTTTGACCTGGACTTGCAGTACCGCCACCGCGCCATCAAGGCGCATGACATTGTGCTGGGTGCCTCTTTTAGACAAAACAACGACCAAGCCCACCTCTCAACCACGGGTTTGCCTGCCAACGTCTTGCATTACGAAACATTCAGTCAGGAGCGCATGCGCACGCGGATGTGGAGCCTGTTGGCGCAGGACGACATCAGCCTCTACCCGGACAAACTGATACTCACCTTGGGCAGCAAATTGGAGAAACACCAGGGCGAAAAGATCAAGCCCATGCCCAATGTGCGCTTGCTGTGGACGCCCAACACCGAGCAAACCTTCTGGACTTCCGCCAGCAAGGCCATTCGCACGCCGAGTCGGGTTGACCGCAACGGCACCATCCGGGCCTTGCTGCCATCTGAATTCACCATCGGTGGCCAAGCTTTGCCCCGCCCAGGATTCATCGAGGTCTCGGGCAGATCCACGTTTGAAGAGCTGTGGGCCTATGAATTGGGCTGGAAGCAGCGGCTGGCACCCGGTTTGAGCTTGGACGCCGCCGCTTACCACAACCAGTACACCCACCTGCGCTCGGGCAGCTACAACATGAATGCGGTGCAGTGCATTCCCACCTACGGCCTGCCGCTGCCCCCTGGTTCACCGACGTTTGGCGAATGCTACAGCGGCATCCCCTTGCCCCATCAGTATTTAATTCTTCCCGCCACCATGGCCAATGAATTTTCGGGGCACAGCCAAGGCTTTGAATTGTCCTTGGACTGGCAAGCCTCGCGCCAACACCGCTGGCAAGCCAACCTGACCCGCTTTGAGATGAAGGTCAAGAGCCACACTGGCCTGCAAAGCAACTTGGATTCACCTGGCAGCAGCCCCAAATGGTCGGGCTCGGTGCACTGGTCCTACACGCCCAATAAGCAGACCGAAACAGATGTGGTTGTACGGCATGTGGGACCGCTGACCGATGTGCTGTTTGGCCAGGCCGTACCCAGTTACACTGCCACCGATGTGCGCTTTGCATGGCGCAGTTCACCCCAGGTGCAATGGAGCGTCACGGGGCGCAACCTGTTGACCTCACAGCACCTCGAATTCGTCTCGGAGCTGAACGATGTGGCGCGCACACTGATCGGACCCAGTCTGATCTTGGGTCTTCGCATTCAATTTTAAGAAAAATTTTGCATTCCACTCGCATGCAACGCTTGGGTTATTGCCGCTTGGCCCTGCTGAGCTTGCTCGGCCTTGCCATGGCTTGGACGCCTTCGCGGGCGCTGCACGCACAAACCGAGATGCCGCGAGAGGCCCGTATCCAGTCGGTGCTGATTTTGCGGATGGTCAAATTTGTAGACTGGCCTTCAAAAAGCTTGCAAGCCGCGGACGCTTTGCAGTTTTGCACCTGGGGCGAATCTCCCACAGAAGCCGCGCTGCAAAGCCTGCAAGGTCAAAAGGTGCGCGACCATGAGATTGTGGTGCGCAAATTAAAGCCGCCTTTCAGCACACGCGGCTGCCATGTGGTCTATGTCAGCAACAGCGTTAAAGACCTCACACCCGGGCAACTTTACGAGTCGGGAAGTGGGGCCATGCTGACGATCAGCGACATGCCCGACTTCGGCCAACGCGGCGGCATCATCACCTTGGTCAAGCAATCCAACCGCATCGGCTTTGACATCCAGTTGCGCTATGCACGCGAACACGGTTTGCAAATCGGTGCCCCGCTGCTTGAATTGGCCCAGTCGGTGAATTGAAACAAAGCCCCCATGCGTGACCCCAACCTCATCAAAAACAAACTCGACCGCCTGATGCTGCGCACGGTCGGCCTGGCCTTGCTGGGTGCCGCATCGCTGTTGATGATTTACCAAGGCTGGGCCTTTCAAAAGGAGCTGTTTGACCGCCTGAGCGTGGTGGCCCAAATGTCGGGCAAAAACCTCACGGCGGCACTGGTGTTTGAAGACCCCAAACAAGCCAACTTGCTGCTCCAATCGGTACAAGCCGAACCCGACATCGTGGCGGTGACGGTTTACACACGTGGGCTCCAAGGCTTTGCCAGCTACCAGCGAAATGGCCATGATGATGCCCAACATCCGCCCCAAATCAACGCGACCCAAGCCTTGGAAAACAGCCAATACGATTGGAACCAACATCTTTTCGTGAGCACCACCCACGTGCTCTTGCACAATGAGGTTGTGGGTTATTTGCGCATCAGTGCCACGCCCAAACGCTTGTTGCAGCAGTGGTGGGTCAGCTTGATACTGGTCATCTTGATTTCGATGATTTCCGGTTGGCTGGCCATGCGGGGGGCGGTCTCCTTTCAAAAAAGGTTACTCGAGCCCATCACCCGATTGGCCATGTCGATGCGCCAATTGTCAAAAGACCAAGATTTCAGCTTGCGCGTGCACAACGATTCCAATGACGAAGTCGGCCAATTGACGCGCGGCTTCAACGACATGCTGGCCCACCTGCAAGCGCGTGAAATCATGCTCGACGAGCGCAACCGCCAACTGGCCCAAAGCAACCAAGAACTTGAACTGGCCGTGGTCCAAGCCACCCAAGCAAGGCACACGGCAGAGCAAGCCACCTACGTCAAGTCCATGTTTTTGGCCAATATGAGCCACGAAATTCGAACCCCCATGAGCGGCATTTTGGGCATGACCGAACTCTTGCTGGACAGCCCTTTGGAAGAAGAGCAGCGCAGCCAAGTGCAAACCGTGCTGGATTCGGGCCGCGCACTGCTCAACATCATCAATGACATTTTGGATTACTCGAAAATCGAGGCCAACAAAATGGCCCTGGTGCCCGCCGATGCGGATTTGCACCAGTTGCTGCGCGATCTGACCCAACTGTTTCACCGCAGCGCCGAGGTGAAAAATCTCTCACTTGCGCTGGATCTGGACCCGCAAGTCAGCGCCTGGTGCCACATCGATGCAGGTCGCTTGCGTCAGGTCATGGCCAATTTATTGGGCAACGCCATCAAGTTCACCCAAACCGGAGGCGTGCGTGTACAGGTGCGCCAATTGGCACGGCAGGGCATGCTCATGCGCCTGCACTTTGAAGTCAGTGACACTGGCATCGGCATCCCCATCGACCAGCAAGACCAAATCTTCAACGAATTCAACCAAGGTGACATCAGCACCGCCCGTCGCCACGGCGGCACCGGCCTGGGCCTGGCCATCGCCCAACGTTTGGTCATGCTCATGGGGGGGCAAATGGTGGTCCAAAGCGCGTTGGGCAAGGGCAGCTCGTTTGGCTTCGACATCAACGTGCCCGCGGTGCTGGACCCCCGTCTGAACCAGAGCCACACGCCGCACGAGGTGATGCCGCCCAGCAACTTTGACTTCAAGGCGCTGCAGCAGCCTTTGCGTGTCTTGGTGGTGGAAGACAACCCGGTCAACCAGATGTTGGCAAAAACCGCTTTGCAGCGCTTGGGTTGCCAGGTCGATATCGCCAGCGGCGGCGAAGAAGGCGTTCATGCGGCCACCACGAAAGCCTATGGTTTGGTCCTCATGGATTGCCAAATGCCGGATGTGGATGGCTATGAGGCCACCCAACGCATTCGCCTGTGGGAAAGCCAACAAACCGGTGCACCTTCGGCCCCCCACATCCCCATCGTTGCGCTCACGGCCCATGCCATGCAAGGCGATCGCGAGAAATGCGAAGCGGCGGGCATGGACGATTATTTGTCCAAGCCCTTTTCAGGCAAAGACCTGCTCAAGGTCTTGCACCGCTGGGCCCGCCCCAGCCAAGCCCCTGGCATTTGAAAGCATTGACTTTGCGCCGCCTGTGCGTCTTTGCACGCCACTTGGCTGAAAGGCCTGTGCTCAGCGCCCATTCAAAGGGTAAGCCGGATCGGTGTAGCCCGGCGATGAGGGATGGCCAGGGGCCACCAAGGCATTGACCACCGCTTCGTCTTCAGGCGTGATCTGCACCTCCAGTGCTGCCGCGTAGTCCTGCCACTGTGCCAAGGTTCTGGGCCCGGCGATGACGGCACTGATGTAGCGATTGGCCAGCACCCAGGCGGTGGCGAAATGTGCCAGCGAAACGCCTTTGCGCTCGCAGTGCTGCTGCAATGTTTGCGCAATTTGCAATGACTCTGGGCGAAACTCGGTTTCCATGAGGCGCTTGTCGGCCCTGGCGGCCCGTGTGCCTTGCGCTGGGGCTTGGCCGGGCGCGTATTTGCCCGTCAAAACACCGCGCGCAATGGGGCTGTAAGGCACCACACCCAAGCCATAATGACCGCAAGCTTCAAGCACCTCCACCTCGGGCATGCGGTTGAGCAAGTTGTAGTAGGGCTGGCAAACGACAGGGCCTGGCATGTTCATTTGACGTGCCAAATTCGCCATCTCGGCAATCCGCCAGCCGCGAAAATTAGACACCCCCCAATACCGGATCTTGCCTTGTTTGAG
>CAMCNQ010000021.1 GCA_945875955.1 Limnohabitans sp. Rim8
GGGCCCAACCGTTGATCAGGACTTTCTGAGTTTCAAGGATGCTTTTGCAAAAGGGGGAATTGAGCGCTTGATTTTGGTGAATGCGCCTGGTGGTGACCTGTGGACGGGTATGCAGATCGCCCGTATGGTGCAACAACTCAAGATCAAAACGATCGCGTCAGGCTCGTGTCTGTCTGCGTGTTCACTGATTTTCATGGCAGGACAAGAACGCAGCTTTGGGACCGGTCACCTCCCACGTGTGACCATGATAGGCATCCACGGCGCACACGACAAAGACACAAAGCGGGTGAACCCCCAAGCCATGCCCCAGATGTATGCCTTGTACAAGCAGCAAATGGGCGCGAAGTTTGATGCCCAGGTCATCAACCAGGCCCTTTACGACATCAAGGAGGCGTCTGGTTTTTTGCGCATCCGGGAAATGCAACGCACCCAGGAAAAAGACCGCACGCCCTGGTTTTGTCCCACAGGCCAAACGCCGTTTGAGCAATGCCAACAGCTCACCGGCAAGGATGCTTTCACATTGGGCGTGGTGACGCATACCGAAACGGTTGAGCTGCAAATACCGACCAGCATGCAAGTCAAACTTGGCTTTTTTGGCAACCCCCTTGGCGCACCTTCTGTGGACCTCGAGGAGCGTGCGGATCATTTGATTCAATCCTTGTGCAAAGGCCAATTGATGTGCCGAACCATTGGGGGCAGAACTTTCAAAAATTACCTTGGCGCAAACCAGAACAAAGCCATGGCCATCGGCTGGGAGAAAACAGGCTACGGCGTGCGTTGGGGTGATGACGAGCCGGGGTTGGCCATGATGCGCGCTCTTTACAACTGCAACCATGCCCCAAACAACCCCAAACTTTGCCGTCTTGTCGCCGTGAATGAACATGAACTGTTGCCGCTTTACGAGGAAGCGCAATCCCAAAGTGCCGCATTATTGGCAACACTGCCCATTCCGGCACCGGGGTTCAGCCAAGCAGAACGCGAAGAGCCAGGCGCCAACACCCCGTCGGGCTTGCGCAGCGGCCGTCACGTGACGGGCATGACCCCCAAAGCGCTAGAAGGCATTCAACGCTGGGACACGGCCACGCTGGCGCAAGCCCTCAAGCAAAACGAACGCCCTGTCTTGATCGACACTGCGGCCTTTGGCCCGGTGATTCCGGGTGCGTTGAGTTTCATCCACAGTGGCTTGGCCTTTGAAGACGCGCAACAGGATTCGGCCTATGCCGAACGTTTTCGTCAGATGCTGACGGCCGCAGCCCCCAACTTGAACCAACCCGTGGTGTTTTATTGCGCAAGCTCAGCATGCTGGCTGTCAGTGAACGCGGCCATGCGTGCCCGCCAGCAGGGCTATACCCAGGTGATTTGGTACCGGGGTGGAATAGAAGCATGGACAAAAGCAGGCTTGCCTTCCGTTGGGCGAGCACCCGTGGCGGTCCTGAACTGACCCGAACTTGGATTCTTCGCTTCTCTGGACGGTTTTCATTCGCCACAGGTGCGAGTCAGAAGGTGCGTCAATGCATCGCCAAGAAAATGCCCTTCAAGCATGAACTCTTTGCGACAGCAACGGGTACCGCCCAGCCACCAGCGCCTCCACCCCAAACTCCTGAAGCAGCGCCTGCAGTCGCTCTGCTGCGGTACGCTTTTTTTGGCCGGTGTATTTGGCCAGTATCAGCTCGTTTTTCATGCTGTGCTCCCAGCCCACCAACTCGGTCACGGTCACTTGGTAGCCTTGTGACTCCAAATACAGGCAACGCAAGACGTTGGTGAGTTGGCTGCCGATTTCACGGGTGTGCAGGGGGTGACGCCAAAGCTCGGCCAAGGCGGTGCGCTGCAAATTCAGCGCTTTGTTTTGGTTCAGTGCCCGGGCCAACTCGGCTTGGCAGCAGGGCACCAAGACCATGTATTTGGCCTTTTTTTGCAGGCCAAAGGCGATGGCATCGTCGGTGGCGGTGTCGCAGGCGTGCAAAGCCGTCACCACATCGAACTGCTCGGGCAGCTCGGCGCTTTGGGTGGCATCGGCCACGCTCAGGTTCAAAAAGCGCATGCGATCGAAACCCAGGCGCAGCGCCAAGGCTTTGGACGAATCAACCAGTTCGCTGCGGCTTTCTATGCCGTAGATGGTGCCTTGGCCCAAGGCCTTGAAAAACAGGTCGTAAATGATGAAACCCAAATAAGACTTGCCCGCGCCATGGTCGGCCAGACTCAGCCCTTGGTCATTGTTGGGCAGTTCCAGCAGCAGTTTTTCAATGAACTGGTACAGGTGGTAGACCTGTTTGAGTTTGCGGCGCGAGTCTTGGTTGAGCTTTCCTTCTCGCGTGAGGATGTGCAGTTGTTTGAGCAACTCGACCGACTGACCGGAGCGCACCTCGGGCGGCAAGGCCTCGAGAACTTGCTTGGGCTTGGGCTTGGGTGTTTTGGGCGTGCGCACTTGGGTTTTCATGGAAGAGCTCATTGATCAAGCGGACAGGGATTGCCGCCTTCGCGGGATTGAGCCATACAGGCCAGCGAAAGGTCGGCTCAAAACCTCAGTGTGGCCCCACGTCCAGCGCCGTCCAGCCTTTTGTGCCCAGATTTTCCAAGGTCGCAATGTTGGTTTCGTAAATGGTTTCGGCTTCAGGAAACGCCTCAACGGCGCGGTCTATGCTTTCCTCGCGCAGCAAATGCAAGGTGGGATAGGGCGAGCGGTTGGTGAAGTTGCCGATGTCGTCCGGCTCGGTGTCAGCAAACTGGAATTGGGGGTGAAAGCTGGCCACTTGAAACACGCCTTCCAAGTCAAGCTCTTGCAGCACGCCATCGGCTTCGTCCAAAAAATCGTTGAACGCCAGAAAATCGGCCAACATCTGGGGAACGATGAGCAGCACGGTTTCGCGTTCGTCTGCAGGCATGGCGGCCAAGGCCTGCAACTGTTCGATCAACTCGTCGCGCAGGCCCTCCAAACCCTTGGCCTGACTGACCACGTAATGGATCTGGCCCTTGACATGCGGGGCTTTGGCGAATGGGCAGAGGTTCAAGCCGATCACGGCGCGCTCGAGCCAGCGCACGGTGTCAGCGATCTCGGGAATATGGACAGGGGTCTGTTCGGTCATGGCGTGATTGTGCCTGTGCCAAGTCTGGTTTGCGGCAAGTGCATCAGCCGGGCGCGCGCGCCAACAAGCGCCCTGCGGCCCAAGCCAGACCCGCGCCTGCCACGCAACAAGCCAAGGTGACCAGGGGCGTGAACTGCCAGCCACCGGCTCGCGCCGCCACCGCGGCCACCACGGGCGGCCCTGCAAACTGGCCCAGTGCCGACAGTTGCTGCATCCAGCCCACCGTGATGGCCACCTCTTGGTCGCCCGGTGCCAAGCGCACGGCCAAAGAAAACAAGGTGCCGGGCACCAACCCGCCCATGCCGGAGAACAAGAGCACGCCTGCAAAGCGCAGCCAAGGCAGGCCCTCGGTGAAGCTGGCAAAAGCCAGGGTGCTGCCCAGCCCCATGGCCGCAAAACCCAGCCACAAATTGGCACGCGGTGCCCAGCCGCGCTGCAACAAGCGCCCAGACGCCAGATTGCCCACCACATTGACCGCTGCAGCCAAGGCCGTGAGCGTGCCCAGCAACGCGCCCGACACGCCGGCTGCGGCATAGATTGAGGGCAAAAAGCCCACCACCGCCAGCCACTGGCCCGAATACGCGGCAAAAGTCAGGGCCACCACCCAAGGGCCTGGTGCGCAGAGGGTTCGCTGCAAACGCAGCCAGGCCGATGGGCCTGTTTCTGAGAAGACCTTGGGCGGGTCTGCAGGCACAGCCCGCCACAACCAAAAAGCCATAAGCAATGAAGCGGCCGCAAACAAAGCCCACCACGCGCCCCAGCCCCAAGCCGGGATGAACAGCGGTCCCAACCACAAGGCCAGCGCTGTGCCGGTGGGCATGTAAGCCCCCCAGACCCCCAGCATGCCGGACAGGCGTTTTACGGGAACAAGTCGTCGGATCAAGGCGGGCGCGGGCACCACCACCCACAAAAACCCCAGGCCCTCCATGGCCCGCAACGCCAACAAAGCGCTGACCGACGTGGCCAAGCCGCCCAAACCACTGGCCAGCGCCAGCAAACACAAGCCGCGCAACATGCTGCGCTTGAGGCCCATGCCATCGGCCAACAAGCCCATGAAGACGGCCAAGCCCATGCCCGCCAATTGCACAATGGACAGCAAAAACCCCGACTGCACCAAGGTGAGCCCCAGCTCGGCCTGCAAAGCGGGCAAGGCCGGCGGCAGTTTGCCCACCTGCATGGCCGCCACACCACCGGCCAAAACAACCAGCCAAGCGGCCCGTTCGGGTTGAAGCCCTTTCATGGCCTGAGCCGGCTCACAGCAGTTTGCACCCGGTCAGGCGTTCGTGCTCGCGCAGGGCAAAGCGGTCGGTCATGCCTGCAATGTAGTCGGCCACCGAGCGTTGCAAGTCGGCGCTGGTGGCAAAGCCAGCGGGCATCTCCGAGGGCTGGGCGACATAGGCTAAGAACAAGGCGTTGACCACCTGTTGCGCTTGTCCGGTGGTGTGCATGACTTGTGGGTGGCGGTAGAGCTGGCCATGCAAGAACTTTTGGAGTTCACTGCTGCTGGACTTCATCCCGGCGCTGAAGGCCACCAGCGGCCCGGCCAACCGGGCCTCGTCCAAGCTGTGCACACCCGCCTTGGCCACGGCCTGCCGGGTGGTGTGGATCACGTCGTAGACCTGGTCGCTGAGCATGCGGCGAATGGTTTCGTACAGCAAGCGGCGCGGTTTTTCAAACAGCAAGGGGTGTTCGGCCAAGGTCTGCTGGTGGTAGTGGGCAAACAGTTCCACCTCAAGAAGTTGCTCCAGGGTGATCAGCCCCGAGCGCACGCCGTCGTCGATGTCGTGGGCGTTGTAGGCAATCGCATCGGCCAAGTTGCACAACTGCGCCTCCAGGCTGGGCTGAGTTCGGTCCAAAAAACGCCGCCCCACCCCACCCGGCTCGGTTCGCTCCAGGTGTTGGGCGTTCGCCAGCGAACAATGCTTGAGCACGCCCTCGCGGGTTTCAAAGCTCAGGTTAAGGCCGTCAAAAGCCGGGTAGCGCTCTTCGAGCCAGTCCACCACCCGCAGGCTTTGCAAGTTGTGCTCAAACCCGCCGTGCTCGGCCATGCACGCGTTGAGCGCGTCTTGCCCGGCATGGCCAAAAGGCGTGTGGCCCAAGTCATGGGCCAAGGCAATGGCCTCGACCAAGTCTTCGTTCAAGCCCAGGGCGCGGGCAATCGAGCGGCCCAGTTGTGCCACCTCCAGCGAATGCGTCAAGCGGGTGCGAAACAAATCACCCTCGTGGTTCAAAAACACCTGGGTCTTGTAGACCAAGCGCCGAAACGCGGTGGAATGCACGATGCGGTCGCGGTCTCTTTGGTACGCGTTGCGCGTGGGTGCGGGCGGCTCGGCAAAGCGCCGACCCCGGCTGTGCGCGGGGTCACAGGCCAAGGCCCGCAAGGGGCCTGCAGCCCGGTCATTCGGGTCTGCACAAGCCAATGACTCGGCTTGCATGGGCCTCAAGCGCAGCAGGCGTTGATCACGTCGCGCACCAGCGCATCGGGCGCGCCGCACACCACCGCCCGGCCCGGGCCATCAATCAGGACAAACTGGATGTCGCCACCCACCGACTTTTTGTCCAAGCGCATGTGCGCCATGTAGTGGCCGGCGTTGTCTTGTGCATCGATCACTGGACCGCGCACTGGCAAGCCCGCGCGCAGCAGCAGGGCCTTCAGGCGGGCCACAAAAGCGGCATCGACTTTGCCCAGGCGGTGCGACAACTCGGCCGCCATGAGCATGCCGCAGCCCACGGCTTCGCCATGCAGCCAAACGCCAAAGCCCAAGCCCGCCTCGATCGCATGGCCAAAGGTGTGGCCAAAGTTGAGAATGGCGCGCAAACCCGCTTCGCGCTCGTCTTGCCCCACCACCCCGGCCTTGATCTGGCAGCTGCGCTTGACCGCATGGGCCAGCGCTTGCGGCTCTTGCCCCACCAAGTCACCGATGTGGGCCTCAATCCAGGCCAGGAAATCCATGTCGGCGATCGGCCCGTATTTGATGACTTCGGCCAGGCCCGCGCTCATCTCGCGCTCAGGCAAGGTCTTGAGGGTGGCCAAATCGCAGACCACCCGGCACGGCTGGTAAAAAGCGCCGATCATGTTTTTGCCCAAGGGGTGGTTGATGGCGGTTTTACCGCCCACCGACGAGTCCACCTGGGCCAGCAAAGTGGTGGGCACCTGCACGAAGGGCACGCCGCGCATGTAACTGGCGGCAGCAAACCCGGTCATGTCGCCCACCACCCCACCGCCCAGCGCAAACAGCACGGTTTTGCGGTCGCAGCCGTGGCCCAGCAAGGCGTCGAAAATCAGGTTCAGGGTTTGCCAGTCTTTGTGCGCCTCGCCATCGGGCAGCACCACGCTGTGGATCTGCGGGTAGTGCGCGCCGATGGCAAGGCGCAAAGCCGCTTCATACAAGGGGGCAATGGTGTCGTTGGTGACGATCACGGCGGTTTTGGCCTTGGGCAGACCGGCCCAAGTGGCCGCTTGCTGCAACAGGCCACGGCCAATGTGGATGTCGTAACTGCGCTCGTCCAGCGCAATGCTGACCAGCTCTTGGGAGGGTGTGGACTCGGACATAGGCCCTAAGTGTAGGGGCTTTGGCCCTTGTTTCAGGCCTGGGCAGCAGGTGGGGTGCCCTCGGGCTTAGCAGCTTTTGGGGGCCAATGGCCGGCCAACTCCAACTGCATGACGATCATGTTGACCAAGGTGGCCACCGAGGGGCGGCCGGTTTCGATGACAAAGTGGGCGGTTTCGCGGTACAGCGGGTCACGCGCTTCGTACAAACTGCGCAAGCGCTCCAAGGGGTTGTTCACTTGCAGCAAGGGCCGGGCGTTGTCGTGGCGAACCCGGCGAAACACATCCTCTGGGGTTGAGCGCAGGTAAACCACTTGGCCACGCCCATGCAAATGGCGGCGATTGGCTTCGCGCAGAACCGCCCCCCCGCCGGTGGCGATCACCCCTTGCGGGTTTTGCGTCAACTCATCCAGCACAAGTTGCTCCACATCGCGAAAGCTGTCCTCGCCTTCGCGGGCAAAGAACTCCCGTATCGAGCAACCCAGCCGCTGCTCGATCACATGGTCGGAATCCACAAACGGCAGCCCCAGTCGGCGCGCCATGTGGCGGCCTATGGTGGTTTTGCCAGAGCCGGGTAGGCCCACAAAGATGATGCTCAAGAAAGTCTCACACTGGAAAAATCGGCTTGCGCACACGCCCACTGGGGCTGTGGCTCACAGCCCGCAAGTGTATTCGACCTGCCTGCACCGCTTGGCTGCGTGCAGCCCGGGCGCATGGCGTCCTTTTCAAGGGGTCAGGGCCACTGGGTTGTCAGCCAACACCCTGGGCGTTAAAAAAATCAACAGCTCGCTTTTGCGCCGGGTCTGGTCCTGGTTTTTGAACAACCACCCCATCAGCGGAACATCCCCCAAAGTCGGCACTTTGGCCTGGTCACGCCGGTCCGTTTCTTCGTAAATGCCGCCCAGCACCACCGTGCCGCCGTCTTCTACGCGCACCTGGGTTTTCACATGTTTGGTGTTGATGGCGTAGCCCGCCGGGGTGATTTGGCCCACACTGTCGCGGCTGACATCCACTTCCAACACCACCGACCCGTCGGGGGTGATCTGAGGGGTGACTTCCAATTTGAGGTTGGCTTTGCGAAAAGAAATCACAAAGACCCCATTGCCCGCTGCAGTTTGGTAGGGCAACTCCGTGCCTTGCTCAATCAATGCCTTGGTCTGGTCGGCGGTGACCACGCGGGGGCGCGACACCACCTTGCCCATGCCCGAGGCCTCCAAGGCCGAAATTTCCACATTGATGAAACGGGTCGCAGCGGCGTTGAAGAGTGAAACCGCAAAGGATGCAGGTCGGTTCAAGGTTTGACCCGCCAAACCCGCAGGCAAGTCGACTTGGTTGCCTGCCAGCGTCCCCGCCGCTTGCGGCTGGTTGCTGGCAGCCAAGGACAAGCTGTTGGCACGCCCATTCACAGCCAAGGGGATGGCCAGCCCAGCCCCCAGGCGCACGCCAAGCGACTGGCCAAACTGGTCATCTGCCTCCACGATGTGCGCTTCGATCACGATTTGGCGCACCGGCACATCCATTTGCTTGAGCATGGTCTCCAGCGCCTGCAGGTGCGCAGGCAAATCGGTGACAAACAATTGGTTCGTCCTGGGCTCGGCCAACACGCTGCCCCGGCCACTCAACCAACGCCCCGCTGAGCCGCCTGTCACGCCGCCTTGCAAACGCTGCGCCACCTCGGTGGCACGGGCATATTGCAAACGCCAAGACACCATTTGCAAAGGGCTCACCGCATCCAGTGCGGCTTGAGCCTCTAATTTCTTTTTCTCACGCAGCGCCCACTCCCCAACAGGCGCAACCCACAGCACGCGGCCCTCTTGGCTGGAAACCAAACCCTTGGATTGCAGCACGATGTCCAAGGCCTGGCGCCATGGCACCTCACTGAGGCGAACACTGACTTGGCCCGTCACGCCATCGGTAGAAACCAAATTCAGACCTGAGAAATCTGCAAAAATTTGCAACAAGGCTTTCAACTCGATGTTCTGAAAATTCAAACTGATGGGCTTGTCGCCAGGCTCGATGGGCAGTGCCTTAGCCGCCTCCTTTTGTGGCGAGCCAAGCTGCGGCGCAGGCTCTGGGGCTGCTGGCGGCGGCGCATCCCCTTGCGCTGTGGCGCAAAGGGCCAGAAGCCACAGCCCCATACCCAAAGCCAGGCCAATGCCTTTTTTCTTGCTGCGCATCGCATCACTCCCCTTTACTTGAATGAACCCTTGGAAGGACTCTTGGGTGGCCCCTTGGGTGGATCACTGGATGGACCATTGGATGGAACCTTGGTCGGCCCACTGGGTGTCCCGTCATTCAAAAGAAGGTCCACCACAGGGCCTTGCGCCTGCTGCAGGTGAACCCCTTGATCGCTGATGGCCACCACACGGTGTCCTTCCAGCGTGACGCGTTGCCCTTGCGCGGCATGGACCCAATGCGGGCCCGCCGAAAGAACGGCATGGCGCTCTCCCCCTTGTTGCCACAGGCCCAGCAAGCGCACACGGGCCAAGGGCCACTGATGGGGGTCTTGGGACCAGGGCGCGTCGCTGACGACGGCGTGGTCAGCCTCGTTCGCCACTGCGCCCTGTGGGTGCCCATCCGCAAGGCTTGGGCTGAGCATGGGCAATGGGGTTTCTCTGGCCAATGCAAACAAGGGCGCGGCCATGCGCGACGAAGGCCGGTCTGCCGCCGCCCCATTTGGCCAGCCGCTTTGGGGTTCAGGCCATGACGAATGCCCAAGCTCGGGCGCGCGCATCCAAACCCGCAAGAACGCATCGATCTGAACATCACCTGGGGTGTCTGTCGCCACCATGCTGATGCGCTCAATGGTCAGCATGGGCCCCAGCTGCGTGATGCGAGACCACAGGCCAGACCAAGCCTGAAACGGCCCCTGCAAGCGCACGGCATAGGCTTGGTTGGGCAAGTCGGAGCCGGGCTTTTCACCCACCGGGCCAGGCACCGGCCGCAGCGACGTCACCCGCAAGCCATGGCCAACGAGCATTTGTTGCAACTCGGCAGCGAAAGCCTCTTGCTGGGACGGGCTGGGCAAACGCCCCAGCAGGTCTTTTTGCGCCGATGTCAAGGCCAGCGCCGTGGGCGCTGGCAACGCCTCAGGCAAAGCCCTCAATTGCTGGTGCAAAGCCTGCACCTCTTGGGCCACTTGCGCCGCGTCTTGCGACGCTTGTTCATGGTGCCACCAGACCAGCCAAGCCCCCAACAAAAAACCCAGCCCTGCAAAGCCCCAAAGGCGCAGCCAGCGCGCCCACACGCGTTGCCAATGGGGCCAAAACAAAACCCCCGAGACCGACCGGGACGCATTGGCCGTTTGTGCGACTGGGGTCATGGCACGGCCTTCAGCTTAGGCGGTGAAGCCGCTGCAACCGGGCTGGGTGAGTCAGGCCAGGCGACCTGCCAAACAAAATCAAGCGCCTCCTCTGAGTCGGCCGTGAGGCCAAGCAGGCGCACCGGTTGGGCCCATTGATCGGCCAGCCGTTGGCGGGCCTCGTTCATTTGGCGCACGTGCTTGGCCCTGCCATGCAACTCCAGCTTGTCGGCATCGCCCTGCAAGCGGGCCAGCTTCAAGCCACTGAACTGGGCCTCTTGCAGCAAAGAAAGATGCAACAAGTCCCAGGTTTGCTGCTGCTGAACCATTTGAGCCAACTGCTGGAAATGGACACTTTGCAATTGCCTTTGTTTTTGCTGCAACCCAGTCTCTTTGGCCCATTGCGTTCGCGTGATCAGCGTCTGCTTCAATTGCGCCCGGTCTTGCTGCAAGCGGCCCATTTCCAAGGCTTGCTGCTGTTGCCACCACAAGGCCAGAAGAGCCCCTGCAAACAAACCCGCCAACGTGGTCCAGGCGCGATGCAAGAGTTTGTTTTTTCGGGCTTGGCTCGGGTAGTGCAACAAGTTGAGTGCGCGCCTCATGTCCAGGCCCCAAGGGCCAAGCCCGAAGCCACCAAACGTGCGCCGGACGGGGTTGGCATGAACGATTCAATGGCCTCTTGCACTTGCGCATCCGAAACGCTTGGGGCAAGCGCTTGGGGATGCAGGTTCGCCACATCAGCGCCTGCTGAACCCCAACGAAATTGCCAGTCTTGCGGTGCCAGCGTCAACAAACTGGCCACGCCGCCTTGCAAAGCCCGCACAGCGCGGCTTGCAGCCTGCGTTTCAGACTCCACCGTGGCCAATCGGCAACCGGCCGCTCGGGTGCAGTTTTTCAAGGCCTCCATGCGGGCCTTGGCACAACCCATCCAATGCACACGCTGAACCAGCCCGTTGCTCAAGGCCTCGGCTGCAAAGTCAAAACTCACCTCCTCTGGCCTCAGCTGCAAGGCCAGTGAGACCTCCAGCTGCACTTCATAAAGCCATTCGCTTTTCGCCACAGCCACCGGAAAATCGATGTAGCCCTCTTGCAATTGGTCCATTTGCAGCGCCATGTTCAAGCGGCGGCGGGCTGCCATGCTGGTGCGTACTTTCAAGCGCAAGTCTTGACTCAACCAAGTCAAATCGTTGGGCGCAGGACCTTCGGGGGCCAGCAATACAGCCATGGTTTGAACCTTGGCCAGGTTTTGGTTTTGGCGCGTCAAGCCAACCAAAACCCAGGCTTGACCAAGCGGAGCCAAGCCCCACGATTGACGGGCCGAGACCCAACGCCGCCACAAATGCGTCCAGCTTGACATGCCGCCCCCTTTTCAAGGGCCTGCGCGGCCCCTGTTACAGGTTTTGTAACATGAATAGACGTTCGTGACAAATATTTTGAAAACCAATGAATTCATATTTTTGTTACCCAACCGGCACACTCAGGGAAGTTTTTATAATGGCCCTGAGCCTGCGTCTTGTTGGCTGATCCAAGCACCCACATATGCCCTCCAACGACACGCCCAGGCCCTCCCCTCCAACACCGCGCAATGAAGGCGACTCGCCCCTTGCGTCTTGGATTGTGCAAGGGCTTTTATGGGGCTTGGGCCTCATGGCCGCCGGGTTTGCAGGCATTTTGTTGTTGGTGGGCGTGGCCATGGTGATGGCCTTCCCCAACTTGCCCGACATCTCCGATTTGGCCGATTACAAACCCAAATTGCCGTTGCGGGTATTCACCGCAGACGGTCAATTGATGGGTGAGTTTGGCGAAGAACGCCGCACCCTGACGCCCATCCGGGACATTCCCCAGGTGATGAAAGACGCGATTTTGTCGATTGAGGACAACCGCTTTTACCAACACGGCGGGGTCGACTATTTGGGCATTTTGCGCGCTGGCATTGCCAACTTGGGCAGGTTTAAAAGCCAAGGCGCTTCGACCATCACCATGCAAGTGGCACGCAATGTTTACCTTTCTACCGAAAAGACCTACACCCGCAAAATTTATGAAATTTTGCTGACCTACAAGCTTGAGCACATGCTGACCAAGGACCAAATCCTTGAGATTTACATGAACCAAATTTTCCTGGGCAACCGGGCTTATGGTTTTGCCTCTGCCAGTGAGATTTATTTTGGCAAACCCCTCAAGGAAATCAGCATTGCCGAAGCCGCCATGCTCGCGGGTTTGCCCAAAGCGCCCTCGGCTTACAACCCGATCGTCAACCCCAAACGCGCCCGCGCCCGACAGCTTTACATCATTGAACGGATGGAGGCGAACGACTACATCACTGCTGAAAAAGCCCAAGCGGCCAAAGCTGAACCCTTGAAACTGCGTTCATCGGCAGACAAGAAAATCTTGCATGCCGAATACTTGGCCGAAACCGTGAGGCAAATGGTTTTTGCCCAGTACGGCCAAGACACCTACACCCGGGGCCTGAACGTTTACACCACCGTTCAAGCGACGGAACAAATGGCCGCCTACAAGGCCCTGCGGGAGGGCATCATGAATTTTGAGCGACGCCAAGCCTACCGTGGCCCTGAAAAATTCATCGATCTGCCTGCCGATCCTAAGAAAATGGACGAAGCCATTGACGATGTGCTGGACGACCACCCCGACAATGGCGACGTGCTGTCTGCCGTGGTGATCGAGGCCACCCCCCGCAAAGTGGTGGTGCTCAGGTCCAGTGGCGAACAAATCAGCATCACGGGTGAAGGGCTTGAACCGGCGCGATCGGGTTTATCCGACAAAACCCCAACGGCCAAACAGGTCCGAAAAGGCGCGGTGATCCGCATCACGCAAACGGGCAAGGGCAACTGGGAGATCACCCAACTGCCCGAAGTCGAGGGTGCCTTGATCGCCTTGACTCCGCAGACCGGTGCCATCAGGGCCCTGGTGGGTGGGTTTGACTTTGCCAAAAACAAGTTCAACCATGTGACCCAGGCTTGGCGTCAACCGGGCTCGAGTTTCAAGCCCTTCATTTACTCGGCCGCACTTGAGCATGGCTTCACCCCGGCCACCGTGGTCAACGATTCGCCCTTGTTTTTTGACAGCAGCGTCACCGGCGGGCAGCCTTGGGAGCCTAAAAACTACGACGGCAAGTTCGATGGCCCCATGAGCATGCGCACGGGCTTGGCCAAATCCAAAAACATGGTCTCCATCCGCATACTCCAAGCCGTGGGGGCCCGCCCCGCGCAAGAATGGGTGGGTCGCTTTGGGTTTGACGAGGAAAAACACCCGCCTTACCTGACCATGGCTTTGGGTGCAGGTTCGGTGACCCCCATGCAATTGGCAACCGGTTACTCTGTGTTCGCCAATGGCGGCTACCGAGTTCAACCCCATTTGATCACCCGCATCACCGACTTCAAAGACCGGCTTTTGGTGGACAGTCCTGTCGAGCCCGTGCCTGTCGAGGAGCGGGCGATCCCGGCGCGCAACGCATTCGTCATGTCGAGCTTGTTGCAAGAGGTCACCCGATCGGGAACGGCTGCCCGCGCACAAGCGACGCTCAAGCGGCCCGACATTTATGGCAAAACAGGCACCACCAACGACGCGATGGACGCTTGGTTTGCGGGCTACCAACAAAGCTTGGCCGCAGTGGTCTGGATTGGCTATGACACACCGCGCAAACTGGGCGACCGCGAACGGGCGGCGGCCTGAGCCTGCCAGTGTGGATCAGCTTCATGCAAACCGCCTTGCGCAACGTGCCTGTGTCTGAGACCGGGCCGCCGCAAGGCCTGGTGAATGTGGTTGGTGATTGGCTGTACGAGGAATACACCAAAGGCGGCGGTGTGACCTCTTTAGGAATGGGCACAGAGCCGTCGGCCACGGCCCCCATTGCCCTGCCGCCTGGGGAAGAGCGCAAGCGAATTTTGGATTTGTTCAGAAATTGATGGGCGTCGCGGCTCGGCGATGTGGACTCAGCCCAATTGAGCCCAGCCCATCAGGCTTGAAACAACAAGTCCTGCCCGGCTTGCTCGCTGGCGTAAAGCGACAGGCTTTGCCAAAACTCGCCCTGGCCTTTGGTGTCCATCCAATGCGTGCCGTCGAACTTGTAGTGAAAGCCCCCGCAGCGGGCGGCCAACCACACTTCATGCAGGGGCTTTTGCAGATTGATGACGATTTGACTGCGGTTGGGAAAAGTCAGCGTGACCATGCCGCCCGTCCTCTGGTTGTCAATGTCGGCGTCGGTGTCGTCGTTCAGGCGGTCGCTGCTGATCTCTACGCCCGCCAGCAGGCGTTCAGCTTGGTCCAGAAATTCAAGGTCGGTCATTACAATCGCTGCATGTTGAAGGTAATGAAGATTCTAGTCATGGCGCATGCCCTTGTTGGTGGTGCGGCGATGCTGAGCGCCTGCGGGCAAAAAGGCCCTTTGTATTTACCCCACACGCCCGCCTCTGCCGGACGCGCCAGTTTGCCCCAATCTTTGCTGCCTGGACCTGCTCGGAGCACCCCCGAAACAGCCCGCGACAAAGCCCCCCTGATCTCCCCAGCAGCACCCGCTGCCAAGCCACAATGAACGCCACCTCCAAACCAGGCCTGCCCGGCCAGCCCCACATCGCCTACCAGGCCGACCACCTCATGCTCGAGGGCCTGCGCCTGTCTGACTTGGCCCGGGCCCATGGCACGCCTTTGTTTGTCTATTCCAAAGCAGCCATGCTCTGGGCCCTGGCCGCCTACCAGCGCGGTTTTGCAGGACGTCAAGCGCAAATTTGCTACGCCATGAAAGCCAACTCCAGCCTGGCCGTGTTGCAGGTTTTTGCCGATGCCGGATGCGGTTTTGACATCGTCTCCGGCGGGGAACTGGCCCGCGTGCTGGCCGCAGGTGCCGACCCTGCCAAGGTGATTTTTTCGGGCGTGGGCAAAACCCGCGGCGAGATGAAGCAAGCGCTGCAAGTGGGCATTGGCTGCTTCAACGTCGAAAGCGAAGCCGAACTCGATGTGCTCAGTCAAGTGGCCACTGGTTTGGGCCTGACAGCCCCGGTCAGCCTGCGCGTGAACCCCAACGTGGACCCCAAAACCCACCCCTACATCTCCACTGGCCTCAAAGGCAACAAATTCGGCATCGCCCACGAAGACGCTTTGCGCGCCTACCGGCACGCCAGCAGCCTGCCCGGCCTCAAAGTGGTGGGCATTGACTGCCACATCGGTTCGCAAATCACCGAGGCCACGCCCTATTTGGACGCGATGGACCGGGTGCTGGACCTGGTGACCGACATCGAGGCCGCTGGCATCCCCATCCACCACATCGAGTTTGGCGGTGGACTGGGCATAGACTACAACGGCGACACCCCACCCGAGGCCGACGCCCTGTGGGCACAGCTCTTGGACAAACTCGACGCGCGCGGCTATGGCCAGCGCCAGCTGATGATTGAGCCCGGCCGCTCGCTGGTGGGCAATGCCGGGGTGTGCCTGACCGAAGTGCTCTACCTCAAGCCCGGCGAACAAAAGAATTTTTGCATCGTCGACGCGGCCATGAACGACTTGCCCCGCCCCGCCATGTACCAAGCCTTTCACCAAATCGTGCCCTTGTCGCCCCGCACCGGCGAGGCCGTGGTCTATGACGTGGTGGGCCCGGTGTGCGAAAGCGGCGACTGGATTGGCCGCGACAGGCAATTGCTGGTGCAAGCGGGCGATACTCTGGCCGTGCTGTCAGCGGGGGCTTACTGCATGAGCATGGCCAGCAACTACAACACCCGGGGCCGTGCTGCGGAAATTCTGGTCGATGGCACGCAAGCCTATTTGATTCGCCAACGCGAATCGGCCTTCGACACCTTTGCGCTGGAGCAACTGGTTTAACACCCGACCACCCTGCCCTGCTCAAGCGCAATGACAGCGCTCAGTTTTTGGCCAATCGGTGCCACAGCCGCCAGCCCAAAAGCGCGGCCAGCACAGCGCCATACACCAGCACCTCGTCAAAGTCATTCTTGCCCGCACGCATCCACCAAAAGTGCAGCACCGCCAGCACCGCCACGGCATACACGCTGCGGTGCAACTGCTTCCAACGCGCAGCGCCCATCCAACGAATGGCCCGGTTGAAAGACGTCAAAGCCATGGCCGTCAACAACAGCCAAGCGGCAAAGCCCAGCAAAATAAAGGTGCGCTTGGGAATGTCGGCCAAGATGTCGGCCCAGTCCAAACCCATGTCAAACACGGCGTAGCAGCAAAGGTGCAGCACCGCATAAAAATAGGTGAGCAAGCCCAGCATGCGGCGAAAGCGTGCCCACTCTGGCCAGCCCGACACTGTGCGCAAGGGGGTCACGGCCAGCACCACACAAAGGCTGCGCAAAGTCCAGTCGCCCGTGGCACGGATCAAATACTCTGCGGGGTTGGCCCCCAAAGCGTCTTGCCAGCCCAAGGTCAGCAACCAAGCAAAAGGAAGCAAGCCGAGGGCCAACAAGGCCCCGCCAGCGGCAGGCCTTCTGAGGGCCTGGCGCATCAGAAAAACTTCTTCAGGTCCATGCCTGCATACAACTGGCCCACCTGCGATTCATAGCCGTTGAACATCAGGGTTTTGCGCTTTTTCCCAAACAAGCCATCCTCCCCAATGCGCCGCTCAGTGGCCTGGCTCCAACGCGGGTGGTCCACCAAGGGGTTGACGTTGGAGTAAAAACCATATTCTTGGGCTGCGGCTTTTTCCCAAGAGGAAACCGGCTGCTTGTCGGTGAAACGAATCTTGACCAAGCTCTTGGCGCTTTTGAAGCCGTATTTCCAAGGCACCACCAAGCGCAGGGGCGCGCCGTTTTGTTTGGGCATCACCTCGCCGTACATGCCAAAGGCCAACAGGGTCAGCGGGTGCATGGCCTCGTCCATGCGCAAGGCCTCGACATAAGGCCAGTCCAATGCGGTGCCGCGCAAACCGGGCATGGTTTTTGGATCGGCCAGGGTCACGAACTCGACGAATTTGGCCCCCGCTTGGGGCTCCACACGCTTGATCAGATTGGCCAAGGAATAACCAATCCAGGGGATGACCATGGACCAGCCCTCGACACAGCGCAGGCGGTAAATGCGCTCTTCCATGGCGCCCCATTTCATCAGGTCTTCCAAGTTCACCCGGGTGGGGGTTTTCACCAGGCCTTCGATGTCCACCGACCAAGGCTGGGTCACGAGGGTGTGGGCCCGCTTGGCCGGATCGGCCTTGTCGGTGCCAAATTCGTAAAAATTGTTGTAGGTGCTGGCGTCTTTGTAAGCCGTGGGCTTTTCCAAAGTGATGGCCCCGGGCAAGGCCGAGGGCACCGAGGCCAAAGCCGCCAACTGGCCAGCGCGTGGCGTTTGGGCATGGGCCTGACCCAAGCCCCAGGCGCTCAAGGCCAGCCCGGCCGAGCCGGTGGCCAAGCCGCGCATGATGTCCCGGCGCGAGTGGTAGACCGATTCAGGGGTGATTTCACTGCCAAGCGTGTGCTGAAAACCGGACTTGTTCGGCTGGATGATCATGGGCGGTCCAAAGTGGGGGTTGAGACGCTGTATTTTGACCATTTTCGGACGGCCTTGCCCAAAGCATGTCTTGCGCCCACCCGCTTGCAGGCCCGCACAGGCTGCACTTGATCGAGCCCCAAAGTCGCATCATTGCCGCATCAAAGCCTGCCGTCGCTGAGCAAAACAGCACAAACACCTTGCACAGCTTGCCCAGATGTTTACAGACAAACAAAATCGGGCCAGTGCCCGATCAGGAAAAAGGCAGGATGTTCCGGCCTGAATCTGGCGCTTCGCAATGGGAAGCTTGATGGTGGGCCGGTGAGGCACCGGCCCTGGGGAAATCCCACTCGTCCCGAAGAAATAGAACTTCGGGTTTGGGCACGCCCCAGCGGGTCAGCGCAGACCGGCGACGTAGTCAGCCACGGCCTTGATTTCGCGGTCGTTCATCTTGGCTGCAACTTGGGTCATTTGCAGGTTGTTCTTGCGAACACCATCCCGGAAATAAACCAACTGGGCCGCCGTGTAGTCGGCGTGCTGGCCGGACAAGCGGGGGTATTGGGATGGCATGCCCGCGCCATTGGGCGAGTGGCAGCTGGCGCAAGCGGCAATCTGACGGTCTGGAATGCCACCGCGGTAAATGCGCTCGCCCAGGGCCACGGTGTCTTTTTCCTTGGCAAAACCGGGCTTGGCCTGCTTGGAGGCCAACCAGTAAGCGATGTTGCGCATGTCTTCAGGGCTCAGGCCGGCGGCCATGCCGCTCATCACCGCATTCGCACGTTTGCCCGATTTGTATTCTTGCAATTGTTTGATCAGGTATTCGGGGTGTTGTTGCGACAGCTTGGGGTTGCCGGGTATGGCCGAATTGCCGTCGGCCGCGTGACAGGCCACGCACATGGCAAATGAGGCCTCGCCTTTGGCCAAATCGGGCTTGGCAGCCGCAGGGGCCGCAGCGGTGACGGCCAAAGCCGAACCCGCCACCAAAACAGACAGCGAGGCAGAAACGATGAAAGAGGCAATAGACTTCATGGGCGTCGTCCAAAGGGTTGGAAGAAGGGGCGCAAAACCCAAGGATTCTACAATGAGGCTTGCGTCACTTTCCTGACGCCCCAAGGTTCCCCTTATTATGAGCTCCAGTACCCGCGTTTCCCCCAGTTCGACCCCTTTGCTGCCCACTGCCCCAGCGCAGGTCACCCCCATGGGCTGGATGCACACCGCCCGTTTTTTGACCACCGCCGCGCAACTGCACCATTTGCCCGCCCTGAACACCCCAGAAATTGCGTTTGTGGGCCGCTCCAATGCAGGCAAATCCACCTGCATCAACACCCTGACCCAGAAAAAGCAGCTGGCATTCGCGTCTAAAAAGCCCGGTCGCACCCAGCACATCAACCTGTTTGCCTTGGGCAAGCAAGGCATCACCGACACGGTGCTGGCCGATTTGCCCGGCTACGGCTATGCCGCCGTGGCCAAGATGGACAAATTGCGCTGGCAACAGGTCATGGCCAACTATTTGGTCAGCCGGGAAAACCTGACGGGCATTGTCATGATGTGCGACCCTCGGCACGGCCTGACCGAACTCGACGACATCTTGCTCGAAGTGATACGCCCTCGGGTGGAGCAAGGCCTGAAGTTTCTGATCGTCTTGACCAAGGCCGACAAACTGACCCGCGCCGAGCAGGCCAAGGCCTTGTCGATTGCGCGACTGCAAGCGGGCGGCGGCGAGGTCAAGCTCTTTTCTGCCTTGAAAAAACAAGGTGTAGACGAGGTGGCCAAACTGCTTTGGGACTGGACCCACCCCGCCGATGGCCAGGCCGCCAACGCCTTGCCCATCACCGCAGCCACACCGCCCGAAGACGAGCCCGAGGCGGTTGACGAGTGACCCGGCGCTAAACACCGTGGACCGCCCGCCCCATGGCCTGATCCCTTTGGCACAAGACATCCAAACTTGGCAGCAAGACCTGCCCCACGGCATCAGCCTGAGCTGCCGCAGCTGCGGCGAGGCAGGCCGCCCCGTTTTGCTTTTCCTGCATGGCTTTCCCGAAGGCGCCTGGGTTTGGGATCCTCTGTTGTTGCATTTTGCCAAGCCCGAAAACGGCGGCTACCGTTGCGTGGCCCCCAATTTGCGCGGGTACGAGCGCTCCAGCGCGCCCGAAGACGTCAAAGCCTACCGCGCCAAATACCTGGTGCAAGACATCATGGCCTTGATCGCGCTGGAAACCGGCGGGCAAGGCCTGGCCGCCTTGGTCGCCCACGACTGGGGCGGCGCTGTGGCCTGGAGCCTGGCCAACCAGCGTCCCGAGGCCCTGCGCCAACTGGCGATCATCAACTCGCCCCATCCCGGCCCCTTTCTCAAGGCCTTGCAAACCCATCCCGAGCAACAAGCGGCCAGCGCCTACATGCTGTTTTTGGTGCAGCCCGATGCGGCCAGCGCCTTGGCCGCCAACGATTTCGACCGCTTGTTTGGCTTCTTGACCGGCCATGACACCCTGCTGACATCGCTCAGTGCACCGGCGGCAAACTCCACACAAACGCCCCCAGCCTGGCTCACGCCCGAAGTCAAAGACCAGTACCGTGAAGTCTGGCGTCACGGTTTGCAAGGCGGCCTGAACTATTACCGCGCATCGCCTTTGCGCCCCGCCTCTGCCAACGACCCAGGGGCCCAGGCGGTGCAGATGACGCCAGAGGCCTTGCGCATCGATGTGCCCACCCTGGTGTTGTGGGCGCAAGACGACGTGGCCCTGCTGCCTTGTTTGACTGAAGGGCTGCAAGAACACATCACCTCCTTGCGCTTGGTGCCCATAAAAGGAGCCAGCCACTGGGTGGTGCACGAACAGCCCAGCTTGGTGATCGCGCAACTGGCTGCTTTTTTAAAGCCGCTTCAGTAAAAGCCGGGCTCGCCTTCGGGCCGGGTTTTGAAGCGTTTGTGCACCCAGTAATACTGCTCGGGCATGGAGCGCACCCAGTCGGCCAAAAGGGCGTTGATGCGAGCCGTGTCTTGTTCCACATCGCCCCCCGGAAAGTGCGCCAATGGTGCATGCACCTCAATGTCATAGCCTTGCGCCGTCATGCGCGTGAGCACGGGCACCACCCTGGCACCTGCCGCCTTGGACAAGCGCGACAGCGAGGGCACGGTGGCGGCTTTTTCCACCGCCATGAAAGGCACAAAAATCGATTCACTGCGGCCAAAATCCATGTCGGGAGAAAGGTGCAAAGGCTCGCCTTTCTTGATGCCTGTGAGAATTTGGCGCATGCCTTGGTGCCTAAAATAAGGCCGCACATTGCCCGAGCGCTCGCGCCCTTGGCGCACCCATTGCTCCACGGCCGGGCGCGATTGGCCGACAAAAATAAAGGCCACCGGCCCAGGCACATCCAAAGAAACGGCCAAACCGCCTGCGTCCAGGCCCACAAAATGCGGGGCAAACATGACCAAAGGTCCGGGTGCGCTCAAGGCCTTGAGGTCACCCACCCAGCGCAGGCGCTGGCGCACCAAG
>CAMCNQ010000022.1 GCA_945875955.1 Limnohabitans sp. Rim8
CCGAGGCTTTGACCGATTGCACACCCACCAAGGCCCGAAACAGGTCCAGCGTGTGGATGGCCTGGGTCAACAAAACGCCGCCCCCATCACGGGCCAAGCTGCCCCGCCCCGGTTCGTTGTAATAGGCCTGTGAGCGCCACCAGGGAACCCGAACCGAAGCGGCCTGCACCTCACCCAATCGCTTGTCGTCGAGCAAGTTTTGCAGCACAAGCGCCGCCTCACGAAACCGGTGCTGCAAGACCACGCCCAAATGCAAGCCCGTCTGCTGCGCCAAATCGACCAATTGGGCAGACTTGGCCAGATTCACTTCCAGGGGTTTTTCAAGCAAGACATGCTTGCCCGCCGCAAAACAACGTTGGCAGATTTCCAAATGGCTCGCAGGGGGCGTGGCCACGATCACCGCCTGCACAGCCGGGTCTTGCAAGGCTTCATCGAGCGCGCTCACCAGCCGAACGGGCCCGGTGTAAGGTGCTGTTCGGTCTGGTCGAGGCGCGCGCGTGACCGCATAGCAAAAGTCAATGCGCTCGCTCAGGTCTTGCAAACTGCGCAAATGCGGTGAGGCCGCAGCGCCCAGGCCCACCAGGGCAACGCCAATGCGCGCACCCATGTCACTGACCCTGGCCGATTTTGACCTGGTTGATCTGCGCTTGCGCTTTGACCAAGGAGGGCACCAGTTCTGCGCCATAGCCCAAGGCGCAAGCGGTGACCAGGCTTTGGTGCACGCTGGTGCCAACCAAAGAGGGGGCTTTCACGCTTTCGGTCAGGTGCACGTAGTAACGCAAATCTTTGGCGGCGTTGTTGAGCTCGAATTTCAAGCCGGTGTAGTCGCCGTCCAAAGTTTTCGCCATGGCTTGGAACAGGCCCGAGTTGACCGCGCCTGCCGACACCACACGCACCAATTGGTTGACATCAATGCCTGCTTTGGAGCCGACTGCAAAAGCCTCAGCCGCAGCGGTGGTGATGGCCTGGCCTAAAAAGTTGTTGAGCAGTTTGATCACATGGCCTGCGCCCATTTCACCCACATGGAAGACGTTTTCACAATAGGCCTGGAACACCGTCTCGAGCTGGGCGAAGACTTCTTTGGAGGCCCCCACCATGGTGTTGAGCTTGCCCGCTTCGGCCTCTACCGGCGTGCGGGCCAATGGGGCATCCACCAAGGTCATGCCCACGGCCTGGCAGCGGGCCGCCAGGCGTCGCGTGGAATCGGGCTCGCTGGTGGACGCGTCCACCACGATCATGCCCGCACGGGCCTGGCTCAAAAGTCCCTTGGGTCCCTCCAGGGCCGCTTCAACCTGGGGTGAACCGGTCACGCAAATGATGACCGCATCGCAAACGCACAGCGCGGCATGGTCATCAACCAGTTGTGCGCCTGCGGCCAGCAGGTCTTGCAAAGGGGCTTGGCGCGAATGTGCCGTCAAAGAGACTTGAAAACCCTTGGCCAATAAATTCTTCGCGATGCCATGGCCCATCAAACCGGATGCGCCAATAAAACCGATGTGTTTCATGAATTTCTTTCGTGTGATGATTAAAAAGACCACATTTTGAAGTGGTGCCAGATTGAGGGGCAACAAGGCCTTTTAAGGGCGCGTCAATGCAACAGGGCAAGTTATCACCTCCACACGGTTTGCGGCCAGCGCTGCAGGACACCTAAGTGACATGCAAAGGTCATACCTATGGTTTTCCCCAAGACTTTTCGCAAGCCATTGGCCTACAGTGAGCGCAGCAGCAACGCAGGCTTGTTGTTGTGCAGTTCATCACAGGAGACATACAAATGAAAATTTTCAAGTCATTGCTTGGCGTGGCCCTCGCTTCGGTCCTCGCCGTCAGTGCCCAGGCACAACAAGCCACGATCACCCTGCATGGCGCATCGCAGTTTGGCGACGACCATGCATTCACCAAAACCATGGTTCGCTTTGAGGAGTTGGTGAAAAAATACTATGCCAAACCTGTTAATTTCGTGCTGCACAAAAACAGCGAATTGGGTCTGGAGAAAGACTATTTCGCCTACATGAACCAGGGCAAGGCGGTGGATTTTGCGATTGTTTCGCCCGCCCACATGTCCACATTTTCCAAAGCCGCGCCGTTCATCGATGCGCCTTTCCTGTTCAGCGACCTGGCCCACTGGAACAAGGTGCTGGACCAAGACTTGCTCAAGCCGATTGCCGATGAGGTCGAGCAAAAAGCCGAAGTCAAGCTGATTGGTTATGCCGGGGGTGGCGTGCGCAACATCTTCTCCAACAAGTCGGCAGGCAACTTGGCCGATTTGAAAAACCTGAAAGTGCGCGTGCAAGGCGCACCCATTTGGAGCCGCACCTTCAGCGCCGTGGGCATGTCGCCCACGGTGATTGCGTACAACGAGGTTTACAACGCCATTCAAAACGGTGTGATCAATGCGGGTGAAAACGAAGCCGCGGGCGTCGAAGCCATGAAGTTTTACGAGGTCGCCCCCAGCATCTTGATGACCCGTCACGCCATCACCATTCGCCCACTGTGCTTCTCGGTCAAGACCTTGAAGAAATTGCCAGCCGATTTGCAGGCAGCGATTCTCAAAGCTGGCAAAGAAGCCGGCGCCTATGGCCGCGAGGTTGAGTCGTCTGAAGACCAGGCCAAGCTCGACAAATACGCCAAAGAAGGCAAACTCAAGCAAGTGCCTTTCGCCCAGCGTGCTGAGATGCAAAGGCTGGTCGACCCTGTGATGGCGGCCTACGCCAAAGAGGTGGGTGCCGATGCGATTTTTGCAAAAATCAACAGCTTGAAATAAATCGGTGTGCTTTCTCAGCGGGCTGCCGGGCGCAGCCCGTTGTTCTTTGAGTTCTGGAAAGTCCCATGCAAAAGATTCTTGCTTTGATCGATCGCTTGCTGCATTTTTTGCTGATCTCGACGGTGCTGCTGTTGATCGTTCCGGTCAGCTTGCAAATTTTCTCCCGCTTCACAAATCTGATTCCCAGTTACATGTGGACAGAGGAGATGAGCCGTTTCTTTTTTATTTGGCTGGTCATGCTTGGCGCCACCTTGGGTGTGCGCGAGAGGCTTCACTTTGACGTCGACTTCTTGCCCGATTTGTCTCCCCGTGCGACCCATGTGCTGCTGCGCATGAGCCAGACCGCCATGCTGATTTTTTCGGCCGTGGTCTTGTACTGGGGCATCGAGTTCACCCAGTTTGGCTGGAACCAGACATCCGAGTTGGCCGACATGCCGATGTGGTGGATTTTCATTGCGTGGCCCTTGGCCGGTTTTTTGTGGATTGTTTTTCTCCTGGATCACATGTTCAATGCCAGTGACGTCAGTGAAAGTTCCAACCAAGGGTCTGTGATTTGAGCTCTTCTCTTCTTTCCCCATCCATGGCGGCATTGGTCCTCTTCGGAGGATTTTTTCTGCTGCTGGCGATCCGTGTGCCTGTGGCGTTTGCCTTGGGCTTGGCTTCATTGCCGGTATTGTTGTTTGAGCCAAGGCTGTCTCCCATGGTCTTGTTCAATGAAATGTTCAAGTCCTACAACTCTTTCATTTTGTTGGCGGTGCCATTTTTCTTGCTCACGGCAAACTTGATGAACGTGGGCGGCATCACCGACCGCTTGATGCGCTTGTCACGCGCCTTGGTGGGTCATTTTCCGGGTGGCTTGGCACAGATCAATGTGATCTTGTCGGTGTTTTTTGCGGGCATTTCCGGCTCTTCCACTGCGGATGCCGCCAGCCAAGGCAAGCTCTTCATTGAAGCGCAGGTCAAGGAAGGTTATGACCTGTCCTTTTCCATTGCCATCACCGCGGTCTCTGCGGTGTTGGCGGTGATCATCCCGCCTTCTATCCTGATGGTGGTTTGGGGCGGCGTGATCTCGACCTCCATCGGGGCCATGTATTTGGCCGGCATCGTGCCGGGCTTGCTGATTGGCCTGGCCCAAATGGCCACGGTGCATGCCTATGCCAAAAAGCGCAATTACCCGGTCTATCCCCGCGCCAATCTGAAGGAAATCTACAAGGCGGCCCTGGTTTCGATTCCCGCCATGATGACGCCAGTCATCATCGTGGGTGGCATCTTGGTGGGCCTGTTTACCGCCACCGAATCCGCCGCCGTGGCGGTGCTGTATGCCGCGGTTTTGTCCATGCTTTTTTACCGCGAGATGAACTGGAAGAGTTTCCTCACCGCCATTGTGGACACCGGCAAATTGAGCGCTGTGGCTTTGTTTTGTGTCGGTACGGCATCGGTGTTTGGCTGGTTGCTGGCGTATTACCAAATCCCCAAAGCGCTCTTGTCCAATGTGACGGGCTGGGGTTTGGGCGTTATCGGTGTGGGCTTGTTGATTGCGGGTGCATTTTTGGTGGTGGGGTGTTTCCTGGACGCCATTCCTGCCATCATCATCGTGGGCACGACATTGCAGCCATTGGCCGCGTCGGTGGGCATGCACCCGGTGCACTTTGCGATTGTGGGCATTGTTTCGCTGGCCTTCGGTTTGATCACGCCGCCGTATGGCATGTGTTTGATGATCTCTTGTGCCGTGGCCAAGGTGCCGCTGAGTTTCGCCATCAAAGACACCATGATCATGCTGATTCCCATGTTGGTGGTGTTGCTGGCCATCATCGTTTTCCCAGACATCGTCCTTTTCTTGCCACGCTTTTTCTCACCCGAAATGATCAACTAGCGCCATGGTCACCGTCCATCCCATCAGCGAAATTTTGGGCGCACGCATCGAGGGTTTGGACCTGTCCGAACGGCTCGATGCCAGCCAAAGCCAGTGCTTGGCCGATGCGCTGCACCGGCATGGTTTCATTGTGCTGAAAAACCAGTCGCTCACAGCGGCGCAAATGGTGACTTTCGCCAAGGGCTGGGGCAGGCCTTCACCCCATGTCATTGACACGTTTCACCACCCGGAAGATGCCAACATCCTGATTCTTTCGAACGTGTTCAAGCAAGGCAAGCCCACCGGGCTGGTGGATGCAGGCACCTATTTCCACACCGATTATTCTTATCTCGACGATGTCGCGCGCTGCACCATCTTGCATGCGCAGGACGTGCCAGCGGCGCCCAATGGCACGACCTTTGCCAACCAAGCCAAGGCCTATGCCGATTTGCCATCCGGCATGAAAGAAAAAATCAAGCATCTGGTGGTCAAGCACCACTACGGCAACCGCGATGACCTGAACCAACAATCCCGCAGTGTGGCCTCGGTGCTCAACCCGGACCAAGCCAAAAAGGTCAATTGGGTCAGGCACCCCTTGGTCAGAAAGCACCCATTTTCTGGGCAAGCCGCGCTGTATGCGGTCAGTGGCAGTGCCTTTGGCATTGAGGGCATGGACGATGAAGAGGCTTTGGCGCTGTTGCGCGAGTTGTCAGCCCACGCCACGCAAGAGGCCTATTGCTACACCAACAACTACGAAAACGGCGACGTCATTGTTTGGGACAACGCCTTGTTGCTGCACAGCGCACCCTTGATCGATCTGACCCGGCCGCGCACCTTGTGGCGCGTGACCGTGCTCAACCCCTTGGGGGTCTGAGCCTCAGGGCATGTATTGCCCACCGTTGATGTCTAGGGTCTGCCCGGTGACATAGCCCGACATTTGCTCGGACGCCAGGTACAGGAATGCACCGGCGCACTCGTCGGCCTGGCCCAGCCGGTTCATGGGAATCGTGGCCTTGAAGCCTTCGAGCATTTGTGGTGTCGAAAACCGCTCGTGAAACGGGGTGGTGATCACGCCAGGGGCGATCGCGTTGACGCGGATCTTGTCTTTGACCAATTCCTTGGCCAGGCCTTTGGTCATGGTGGACACAAAGCCTTTGGAGCCGGCATACAAAGAGGCCCCCGCACCACCCCCGTGCCGTGCGGCCACGGAGGTGACATTGATGATGACGCCGCCCTGACCTTGTTTGCGCATGGCCGCTACCGCTGCGGCCGAACACATCATGGCCGAGCGCACGTTCAGGTGAACCACCTGGTCAAAGAGTGCATCGGTGATCTCTTCAATTGGCACGCGCTGAACCAAGGCGCCCGCGTTGTTGATCAGGATGTCGATGCGGCCGAAGGCCTTCACGGTTTCTTCGACCAGGCGATGGCATTGGGCTGTTTCAAGCACGTCGCCATGCAGCAAGACCGCTTGTGCACCAGTGGCCTTGACGGCCTTGAGCACGTCTTCACCAGGCCCTTTGCTGCTGTTGTAATGCACGGCGACATGCGCGCCCAATCGGCCAAAGGCCACGGCGGCAGCGGCTCCGATGCCGGTGCTGGAGCCGGTGATCAAAACCACTTTGTCTTTCAGATCGTTCAACATGCAAGTCTCCTGGTGGTGAATGTGCGCTCGGCATGAACGCCGTGCTGAAGTCATTATGGGCAGGCTTGCAGACGGGCCCAATCAAATGGGCGACAAGCTCAAGCTTGCGCCCACACCAGCGCTAAGCTTTTTTTTCGGACCGGTGCAGACGCTGCATGAGGCAAAGCCCACCGGTGCAGCAAGGCCTCAAAGTTTGGCACGGTCCATCTGCAGGCGGTCTCGGTGTGGATGCTCTTGCCTGCTGTGAACCGGCGCTCGCTGCCTGGCCATTGAACGCGCAAGGCCCAGAGAGCCTGCTGATGCATTTGCGCGCGCGATGCCTGCTTGTTGAAGCGGGCTCAGGTGTTGCCAATGGCGCTGCGCAAAATCGCTGCCCACCAAGCGGTAGATGTGCAGCAGCAAGTTCAGGTCAAAAGCCGCGCTCACGCTGGCGGCCATGCCGCTGAAAGTGGTCTGCGTGGATGGCCGGGGTGGATGGCGTGGGAGGGTGGCGTGGGTTTTGCGGCGCGGCCTTGGCTCACCCATTGATGCGCGAAAGCGCCAAAGCTCGAAAGCGCGAAAGCGCTGAGGTGATGATGTGCCCTTGGCTGAGCGGGCCGCTGCGCATGCTTCCCCGCTGCGGGTGTCACATCCCTTGGTAATAATGGGCCCATGCGATCTCCCCGTCCGCGAACACCGCTTGGCCTGAACCCTTTCAGCTTTTGGCTGTCCCTGCCCCAACTCATCACTTGGGGCAGTGTGTTCTACACCTTCTCTTTGCTCATGACGCCGCTGGAGGCTGAGTTGGGCATGGGCCGCGCCGAGTCCTCTTTGGCCTTCAGCATGGCGCTGCTGGCCGAAGGGCTGATGGCTTACGCGGTCGGGCGCTGGATTGACAAAGGCCACGAGCGCTGGGTCATGAGCTTGGGCTCGGTGTGGGTTGGTGTGGGCTTGCTGGGACACAGCTGGGTCAGTTCGGTGAGCGGGTTTTATGCGGCCTGGATCTGGCTGGGGTTGGGCATGGCTGCAACCCTGTACACACCGGCCTTTGCGCTGGTCACGCGCCGCTTCCCACACGACTTTCGGCGGGCCATCATCGTGCTCACGTTTTTAGGTGGACTGGCCAGCACCGTGTTCATCCCCTTGTTTGCCTGGTGGATCGCGCTTTGGGGCTGGCGACAAGCCCTGTGGGCTTTGGCTGCGCTGCAATTTTTGGTGTGTCTGCCATTGCACGCTTGGCTGCTGCAAGGCGCTGCGCGTTCGCCCCAGAGCCTTGCGCCCATGCCAGCCACTCCTGGGCGAACGGATGAAGAGCTGGCCCTGCACCACCCACAAGCCAGAGAAACCACGGCGCACACAGTCAGTGTGCGCGAACACCTGGGGCAAGCGCCTTTTTGGCTATTGGCCATCTTCATGGTGCTGACCATGGCGGTGACCTCGGCCTTGCCCGCGCACATGATTGCCTTGTTGCAAGAGTCCGGGCTTTCGCCCGCCTGGGTCATTGCCATCCCGGCCGCCATCGGCATCGTGCAGGTGCTGGGCCGCTGGGTCTTGTTTGTTTTTGAGCGGTATTGGGATGTGCACACCGCCAACCGGTGGATTCCCACTTTGATTCCCGCAGGCGTTTTGGCCCTGCTGATCGGCGGACTCAACCCGGTGGCTTCGCTGGTGTTTGTGCTGCTTTACGGCTTGGGCAACGGCATGATCACCATTGTCAAGGGCACAGCGATGGCGCAATACGTGAGCCGCGCCCACGTGGGCCAGCTCAATGGCCTGTTGGGCATGCCCATCGCTTTGGCCCGCGCCGCCGCACCTCTGGGCTTGGGCTTGTTGTGGTCGCCTGCGCACGGTTACAGCGTGGCACTGGGGTGTCTGTTGACGCTCAGTGTGCTGGGCACCGCTGCGTTGTGGGCGGTGCAAATGGTCGCCAAAAAGACCATCTAGACCGTCCTTGAGCCATCCTTTCATCCCGTCCCTTTATCCCATCCCCTCATCTTCCCATTTGTCTTCCCATGTAGCCGCCCATTTAGCCGCCCATGTAGCCGTCCGGCCCCAACAAACGGCGGCTTCGTGCTTATTGGAGTACCCGTCGGTGCTGCACCCCTTGGGCCACATGCGCATTCTTCAGCGGCGTTGTGCGCCGTGGAAAGGTCGAAAAACGCATCCGGGCGTCATCGAAGTTTTTTATCTGCTTGGCGCTTGCTCAGGGGCAAGCCAGGTTTGAACTTGTGCACGCGTGGGCATGGCCGTCACTGCACCACGGGCCGTGGTGGACAATGCCGCCGCTGCATTCGCCCATTGCAAGGCCTCTGGCCAAGCTGCCTTGCGCGCCAAAGCGGCGGCGAGCGTTCCGGTGAAAGTGTCGCCAGCGCCAATCGTGTCGACCACGGTGATGGCATGACCTGGCACGTATAAAGTGGGCATATGGGGCTGAAACAGCGCGCAGCCTTGGGCCCCCAAAGTGACGACAACCGCCCCCACCCCTTGGGCGAGCAATTTTCTGGCAGCGGTTTCCACGTCCGGTGCTTGAGCCAGCATGCGCAATTCGCCTTCGTTGGGCGTGAGCACATCGATCAAGGGCCACAGCGCATGGGGTATGGGCATGGCGGGTGCTGGATTCAACAGGGTCAGCACACCATGTGCTCGGGCGATTTCAAAGGCCGTTTGGGTGGCCGTTATTGGCACCTCGCAGGAGGCCATGAGCACCCGCGCTTGGGCCAGCATGTGGTCGGCGCTTTGCACATGCGCGGTTGTCAGCCCTGCACCCGCGCCGGGATGAACGGCAATGGAGTTATCGCCGTCCGGATAGACCAGGATCAAGGCTGTGCCGTTGATTTCCCCTTCGCCGCGCACCACATGTTGGGTGTCAATGCCTTCGAGCGCCCAAAGATCCAGGCCCATTTGTCCGAAGTCGTCACCGCCGATGCGGGCGATCAAGCCGACCTGCGCGCCTTGGCGTGCCGCAGCAATGGCCGCGTTGCTGCCTTTGCCGCCAGGCAGGCGTTCAAAGCCGTGGGCCATTTGGGTTTGTCCACGCAACAGGGGGCTGGAAATGTGGGCGATCAGATCCACATTCCAGCTGGCCACGCAGACCACATCGACCGTCATCAACTGGCTCCGGGTGTTCCGTAGCCCATGGTTTGCGGCAACCACAACACGATTTGCGGGAAAACGGTGATGGCCACCAGCAAGCCCAGCAGCATGATCAGGAAGGGCCAGCCTTCGCGCATCATGTCGCCAATCGGTATGCCTGTCAGCGCCTTGGTCACGAACAGCAGCATGCCAAATGGTGGATGGATCAGACCGATCATCATGTTGAGCACGACCAGCACGCCAAAGTGCACCAGGTCCACCCCCAGCAGCTTGGCCGCAGGCAACAGCATGGGGACAAACACCAGCAGCAGCACCGACACGTCCAAGAAGCAGCCCAGAATCAAAAACATGGCGTTGACCATGAACAAAAACTGCAGCCGACTCAATTGGAGGCTGTCCACCCAAGCGGCCATGGCTTGTGGAACGCCCTCGGCGGTGAAGGCGTAGTTCAGAATGAAAGAGCCAGCCAGGATGATGGTGATCACCGCACTGGAGCGGGTCGATTCGAGCACCACGCCCCAAAACGCCCGCCAGCTCAGCGCACGAAATACAAAGGCGGCCAGAACCAGGGCATGCAAGGCGGCCACGGCAGCGGCCTCGGTTGGGGTGAACGCGCCTGAGTAAATGCCGCCCAACAAGACGATGGGCATGGACAAGGGCAATGCGCCACGAAACAGGATCGTCGGCCACTCTTTGAGTGGAATGGGTTCTTCGCGCGGCATGTTGCGTTTGCGCGCAATGAAGTGCACCACGGTCATCATCAGGATGGTCATGCAGACACCGGGGACCACGCCACCCAAGAACAGCGCACCCACCGAAGCGCCGGAAATCAGCGCATAAATCACCATCGGGATCGACGGCGGGATGATGGGGCCAAGCGTGGCGCTGGCCACCACCACGGCACCGGCAAAGCCGGGTGTGTACTCCGGCTTTTTGAGCATTTGTTTGATGGTGACAAGCCCCGGCCCTGCCGCATCGGCAATCGCGCTGCCACTCATGCCAGAGAAGATCACACTGACCAGAATGTCCACCTGCGCCAGACCGCCACGCATGCGGCCCACCAAGATGCGGCAAAAGTCAAAAATGCGTTCGCTCACCGTGCCCGCATTCATGATGTTGGCGGCGAATACAAACAGCGGCACTGCCAACAGCACATAGCTGTTGTACAGACCATTGCTCACCTGCTCGGCCACAAGGCCCAGGTCTTGTCCCTTGACCAGCAGATAAGCCACGCCTGACATCAGCATTGAAAAACCGATCGGCATGCGCAGCAGCATGCCGATCACCACCACGCCCACAAGAGCCCACAAAGCCAAAGTCATGTTGAAATTCCTTGGGCTTGAAGGCCATGCCCCTGGATCGCCTGCCAAATGCCCCAAGCGCTGCGCACAACCAAGGCCAGCAGCAGCAGCACAAACGGTAAAAACACCCACTGGAACGAGATGTCCAGCACGGGTGACGATTCGCGCGCCATGAAGTGCACATAGTCCCAGCTGGCTGGAATGGCCACCAGGGCCAGGCCACCGATCATGAGGTTGCCTGCGATGCGCATGACCCGGCGTGTGCCGGTGCCCACACTGTTCCACAGCAGGTCAAAAACCACCTGTTCGCGCTCGGCCACCATGAAGGACGAGGCCCACAAGATGGCCCAAAGGTAAAGGATCACGGCCAGCTCATCCGACCAAGGCAAGGGTTTGTTAAAGCCAAAACGTGCCGTGATCTGGACCAGAAAGGTCAAAAAAAGGGCCAGGAAAATGAGGCCACCGAGGGTGTCGGTGGCCTTTTTGAACCAGCGCATGCTCATCGGGTGTTGTTGATGCGCTCAAGCAAGCCCGCAGGCCAGACCTTGGCGTAATCTGACTGGGCGTAGGTGTCTTGCACCGATTTGCGGAAGGCTTCCAGATCGGGCGTGGTCACTTGCAAGCCTTGTTGCTTGAAGAAATCCACGATTTGGCCTTCCTCCTTGATGCGGTTTTCGTTGTTGAACTGGGCCGCAGCTTGTGCAGCAGCCTTGACGTTTTGCTTTTGTGCGGGCGACAGTGCGTTCCAGGTTTTGTTCGAGATCGCAATGAAGATGCTGTCCACCAAGTGGTTGGTCAACACCAATTGCTTGGTGACTTCGTAGAACTTGGCTGCGCGCACGGTAGGCAAGGGGTTGTCCTGGCCGTCGATGGTGCCGGTTTTCAGGCCCAGATAAACCTCGCCAAAGGCCAGCGGTGTGGCGGTGGCGCCCAAGGCTTCACCCAAGAACAACCACTCTTTGGTGCCGGGCATGCGCAGCTTGATGCCTTTGAGGTCGGCCGGTGTTTTGACGTTGCGCGCTTCGCGCAGGTTGACCTGGCGGGTGCCCAAGTAGGCGGTGGACAACACGGTCACATCCATTTTTTCAGACACGGCCTTGAACAAATTCTCACCGATCGGGCCGTTGAACACCTTTTGCTGGTGGGCCGGATCGCGCACCACATAACCTGCGGTGAAGATCGAAAATTCTGGCACCAGCTTGGCCATGTCAAACGCAGAAATGGCCGACAGCTCCAGATTGCCACGGGCCATGGCAGCGGGCTCGGTGCCTTGTTTGAACAAGGTGGCGTTCAAGTTGATCTGGGTGTCGTATTGGTTGGGTGAAGATTTGTCCAGCGTATCCTTGAACACGGTCCACATCTTGGCGTGCCAATCGTCGGGCACCGCTGGCGTGGAAATGCGCATCGGGATTTTGGCTTGCGCCAAGGCTTGCGTGCTCATGCCGAGCATGCTGCCCATGGCAAGCGCTGAAATGCTGGCAGCCAACAGGCCGCGGCGCAGGGTGGATGTGTTTTTCATACTTGTCTCCTAGAGTGGTGGTGAGTGAAACGGGTTATTCGTGCTGGGTGTCGATGTTGAATTGCTGCACTTGCCTGGCGAAGGCCGCGTGGGCGTCTTGCGTCATGGCCACCAGCGGGGCACGCACGCGCAACCAGTCGGGGTCGTTGTGCAATGTGGCCATCACGCTTTTGAGGGCGGGCATCAGCGAATGGGGTTTGAGCAAGTCCAGCATGGTCTGCACCCGCTGCGCATCGTGCGCGGTTGCGGGCGCTTGCGATTGCAGCACCATGCGGTGCACGATGCGCGGCATGAAATTGGCTAGGCCGCTGATCGCCCCCGTGCTGCCCAATGGACCCATGGTGGTCAGATCGGGCTCAAAACCGACATACACCGTCAACGGGGGCATGAAGGCCTGGGCCAGCGCCACGGAATGGGCCTGGTCACAGCTGCTGTCCTTGATGCCCGTCACGATGCCGGGGTAGCGCTGCAGCAACTGCGCGATCACGCTGTGTGGCAGGTTGACGCCGATGACTTGCGGGATGTGGTACAGGTACAAACGCCAGTCCGCCCGGTTCACGCCTTCGATGATCTGCACATAGCCATTCAGGATGCCTTCATCGCTGATGCCTTTGAAAAAGAACGGTGGCAACACCAGGCAGCCGTGCACACCCAAATCAACAGCGTGCTTTGTCAACGCCAGTGTCTCTGTAACGGCCGCGCAACTGGTGGAGACCATGATGCGCTCGGCGGGCACGCCGTTGGCGATCATTGTTTCAAGCGCTTGTTGACGCTCTGGCAAGGAAAACGAGGGGCCTTCACCCGTGGTGCCAAACAGGGTCACGCCGCCAGAGCCTGCGCTGATCAGCGACAGGGCGTGTGCCGCAAGTTTGGAATGGTCAATGTTCAGCTGCGCATCGAGTGGCGTCAGCAGGGCAGGCCAGATGCCTTGAAAGCCATTGCGGCTGTTGGTGAGCGAAGCAGTCAAGAGAACTCCGTGACGTGGGTGGAAGAAAGATCGGCAAGAGTTGGCGTGCTCAAAACGCGGCGGTCTTGCCCGAGCACACGCTGGTGCGCGCTGTGGATATGAAAGGCCACATGCTCAGACACGGCCTGTGCATCGCGGGCCTTGAAAGCGGCGATGAGATTCAGGTGTTCTTGCATGGCGGGCAACAACACTTCGGCCGACAAGGTGGAGCGCTCCAAATGGATCAGCCGTACCCGAAGGCTGTTGATGCGGTAGGTCTGAGAAATCAAATCGTTGCCCAAGGTGTCGATCATCAGATCGTGCAGTCCCCAATCGACCGAGGTGGCTTCGGTCAGCAGTTCATCCGTGATGTCACCCGCCTTGGCCTGGTGAACGATGTTCAGGTGCGCTTGCTCGATGTTGCTCAAATGGACATCGCTGACCACCTGTACAAAGTGCAGCGCGGCTTCGCGCTCGAGCATGGCGCGCAGTTGAAAGGCGTTGTGGATGAGCTTCAGGTCCACATGGGCAATTTGCAGGCCGCGTTGTGGCACGGTTCTCAGCAGGCCTTCGGCTTCCAAGCGTGGAATCAGTTCGCGCACGGCACCCAATGGCATGTCCAGCAGCTGCATCAATTCGCGTTGCGAGACAAATTGTCCGGGCTGCACGTTGGCCCGCAGGATTTGCTGTCGAAAATTTTCGTAAGCGCGTGCACGCAGACTTTGGGGGTTGGAAAAAACGCGCATGGCTTCAGTCGGTCGAAATCACACCCTTGCGCAGCAAGATGTTCGCGTATTTGCGCAGGTCACCGGTTTGAACCACGAGACGCGCTGTGCGGGCTTGGTCGTAAAAGGCAAAGCGCTCCAGGCTGCCCGGGGCGGCTTCGCCCTGTGCCTGCAAGTGTTGCCGGAACTCGGCCACGGCAACAGGGACAGCGTGCGCATCGCCCACCACCTGCATGGTCCAAGTGCTGGGGGTGTCAAAGGCGTCAAGTGGCAGCACACTGAGCACGGCCTCAAGCACTTGGGTCGTGCTCAAGCCAGGCAGTTGAACCAGCAAGGCCTGGGCTTGGTCGGCAATCCGGTCGGCGGGAAAGTTGGCATCCACCAATGCCACATCGTCTCCATGCCCAAGTTTGGCCAGACCATACAACAGTTGGGGCGTCAAAAGGGGGGAGATGTTTTTAAGCATGGCTAACTAACATGTTAGCTATGATTTGCTGATCCTAAGACCCGTACTTACCCTTGTTTGGGTGTTTTTCCCACGGGGCTGGTCATGCGCTGCGTTGCCCTCTAGGATGGCCGTCATGTCTTGCCAGAACACCTTATGAAATCACCTGCATTTTGGGCTTGCACCGATGGTGCACGTTTGGGCTTGGGCGGCGCGCCGCTGGGCAATTTGTTTGAGTCCATGACCGACGCGCAAGCGCGCGCTTTGCTGGACGACGCTTGGAACGATGGTTGCCGAACCTATGACACCGCACCGCATTACGGCCATGGCCTGTCCGAGCGGCGTTTGGGAGATGCTTTGCGCAGCCACCCCCGCCAAGATTGGCGGCTGTCGTCCAAGGTGGGCCGCTTGCTGACCCCGCAGGCCGGGGCCCCTCAGGATCAGCACGGGTATGTCAACACCTTGCCATTTGTCCAGCATTGGGATTTGTCGGCCCGTGGCGTTCGCCGCAGCGTGGAAGACAGCTTGCAGCGCTTGGGCTTGGCGCAACTCGATGCGGTGTACGTGCACGATGTAGACGCCCAGACCCATGGCCCCAACGCGAAGGCGGTATTGAGGCAGGTGCTCGATGAGACCTTGCCCGAGTTGGCCCGCTTGCGACATGAGGGCTTGATCAGCCACATGGGTTTGGGTGTGAACGACCACCTGATCGTCGAGCAGGTGCTGCGCCATGCCGATCTGGATGCCCTGATGCTGGCGGGGCGCTACACCCTGCTGGACCAAGCGGCACTGCCAACTTTGATGCCGCTGCTGCAAAAGAAACACGTCGCTTTGGCCTTGGGCGGTGTTTTCAACTCGGGCATCTTGGCCACACGCGTGGCGGCCGATCGCCCCATGACGTTCAATTACGCACCGGCCAGCCCGCAATGGGTTGACAAAGCCTTGGGCATTCAAGCCGTGTGCGATCAGCACCGTGTGCTTTTGCCCGCTGCGGCTTTGCAGTTTGCCTTGGCGCATCCCGCTGTGCAGATCGTGATGCTGGGTGTGCGCAACCCCGCGCAATGGCGAGCGGCACGGCAGGCCGAACGGGAGGTCATCCCCGCAGCGTTTTGGCAACAACTGCGCCATGAGGGTTGGCTTTGTGCCGAGGCACCTTTTCCAGGAGAGGCCTCATGATCGATGCCCACTTTCACTGCTGGCAACTGGCACGCGGCGATTACGCTTGGCTCACGCCGGACTTGGTCCCGATTTACCGGGACGTGTCGGTGGCCGCATGGCAGCAGCACGCGCAGGCGTGCGGCGTTGAAGGTGGCCTGTTGGTTCAGGCGGCACCGACGGTGCAGGAAACGGTTTTTTTGTTGCAGCAGGCAAAAGCCAATCCCATGGTTTTGGGCGTGGTCGGCTGGATCGACATGCTCGCAGCAGATGCCGTCGAGCAGGTGGCCCAATGCGCAACCGAGCCTTTGCTCAAGGGCTTGCGGCCCATGTTGCAGGACTTGAACGATCCGGATTGGATTTTGCAGCCCGCTGTCCGACCGGTGTTGGAGGCCATGGCTCAAAGCGGTTTGGTTTTGGACGCTTTGATCAAACCCGTTCATTTGCCCCGCATTCTCGCCCTCACTCAAGCGCACCCGAACTTGAAGGTGGTGGTCGATCACGGTGCGAAACCGGTGATCGATGCTGCAGCCCTGAAAGCTTGGGCTGAACCGATGAAACAACTGGCAGATCACGCAGACCCAGAAAAAGTGGTGTGCAAAATGTCCGGTTTGTGGACGGAGGCACCTGCGTGCTCTTCAGTGGAGGTGGTGCGTCCGTGGTGCGAAGCTTTACTGGACATTTGGGGACCTCGGCGTTTGCTGTGGGGCAGCGACTGGCCTGTGCTGGAGTTGGCGGGCACGTATGACGGCTGGCGCGCTCTTTCGCTGAAGGTGTTGTCTGGCCTTGAGCCACTTGAGCAAGCTGCGGTACTGGGCGAAAACGCACGGCGTTTTTACCGGCTTTGAGCAGGGCCGACTGGCACCACTTACGACTCTTTGAGCACCCGCCGGTATTGCACAGCTTCCGCCACGTGTGCGGCCTGCACGCTGTCACTGCCCGCCAAGTCGGCAATGGTGCGGGCGACCTTCAGGCTGCGGTGCACGCTGCGGCCACTCCAGCCGAGTTTGGCGGCGGCTTTTTGCAGCAGGGTGGTGGCCTGTTCGTCCAGCCGGACCTGCTCGTCAATGGCTTGGCCTTGCAGGTCGGCATTGGCGCAGTTTTGGCGCGTCATGGCCCTTTCTCGGGCCGCCAGACTGCGCGCCGCCATGGCTTCGGTGCTTTCACCCGGTGGGGCGCGCAGCAGGTCTTGCGCGGCCAGGCTGAGCACTTCGATGTGCAGGTCGATGCGGTCCAGCAAAGGGCCGCTGAGTTTGCCTTGGTAGCGGCTGACTTGGTCAGGCGAGCAGCGGCAAGCCCGCATGGGGCTGCCCAAATAGCCGCAGGGGCAGGGGTTCATGGCGGCGATCAATTGAAATCGGGCCGGAAACTCGGCCCGTCTGGCGGCCCGGGCGATGGTGATGCTGCCGGTCTCCAGGGGCTCGCGCAGGGCTTCGAGGGCGGCCCTTGGAAACTCGGGCAACTCGTCTAAAAACAGCACGCCATGGTGCGCCAAAGAAATTTCGCCTGGCCGTGGTGGCGAGCCCCCGCCCACCAAGGCCACGGCGCTGGCCGAATGGTGGGGCTGGCTGGTGGGTCGGTGCGCCCAGCGCGACAATTCAAAGCGACCGGCCAGGCTGGCGATGGCGGCCGACTCCAGCGCGTCTTCGACCGACATGGGGGGCAGCAAACCGGCAAAGCGTTGCGCCAGCATGGACTTGCCCGAGCCCGGCGGCCCCACCATGAGCAAAGAATGGCCCCCAGCAGCGGCGATCTCCAGCGCCCGCTTGACCCCGGTTTGGCCTTTCACATCGGCCAAATTGGCGTAGCGCGGCGGCGCCGTGGGTGTGCGGGTGACCATGCGGGCCCAGCCTGCGCTGGGCTCAGGCGGGGCTTCGTTGCTGGGGGGTAAAAACTGCTGCACCACATCCAGCAGGTGTTGGGCGCGGAACACCTCGGCATCGGGCACCAAGGCCGCTTCTTCGGCGCTGCCGGGGGGCAGCACCAAGCGGGTGCGCACCTGTTGTTGGCGCAAGACCAAGCTCATGGCCAAGGCACCGCGCACCGGGCGCAATTCGCCCGACAGCGACAATTCACCGGCAAATTCGTAGCCAGCGAGCTTGTTGGCGTCGATTTGCCCGCTGGCCGCCAATATGCCCAAGGCAATCGGCAAGTCCAAACGGCCCGAGTCTTTGGGCAAATCGGCGGGGGCCAGGTTGACGGTGATGCGTTTGTTGTGCGGGAAATCCAGGCCGCTGTTTTGCAAAGCCGAGCGCACACGTTCGCGCGCCTCTTTGACTTCGACATCGGCCAAGCCCACCAAGGTGAAGCTGGGCAGGCCATTGGCCAGGTGCACCTCCACCGTGACGGCGGGGGCCAACAGGCCCACCAAAGCCCGACTGTGCACCAAACTGAGACTCATCTGCACTCCCTTGCACCACGCTGGTGCATGGCTTGTGCTGCGGCACCCAAACTGCGGGCGCGCCAATTGTTTGCATGCAATTCAACCACGCAAAGAATGAAAAAGCACTGGTAAATGCCCTCAGAGAGGGCATGGCAAGCACTTGGCACGCTTCCTGCTTAAAGGAAATGTCTCTTCTACATTTTTTTGGAGTTGTTTATGAAAAAAATCCTTGTACCTTCTTTGATTGCCCTGGCCTTGGGTTCTGTGAGCGGTTTGGCACAAGCGCAGGCAGCAGCCCCTGCGAGCAGCCTGTCTTACAACGTGGGCGTGACCACCGACTACCGTTACCGTGGCATCTCCCAGTCGCGTTTGCAGCCTGCTGTACAAGGCGGTTTTGATTACGCTGACAAGAGTGGTTTTTATGTGGGTGCTTGGGGTTCCACGATCAAGTGGATCAAAGACACCCCCGGTGTCACCAAGGGTGATACAGAGTTAGACCTGTATGCAGGCTACAAAGGTGCAGTGGGCGATGTGGCTTATGACGTGGGCTTTTTGCGTTACCAGTACGCAGGAAACAACTATGTCAACTACGGTGCTAACACCAATACGAATGAAATATATGGTGCAGCGACTTTGGGTGTGGTCACGGCCAAATACTCCCATGCAATTTCAAACTTGTTTGGCAACGTTGGCAGCAAAAACAGCTATTACTTGGACCTGAGTGCAGCACTTGACTTGGGCAACGGCTTTGCATTGACGCCTCACGTTGGCTATCAAAAAATCAAGGGCGCAGCAAGTGTGAATGGCAGTTACACCGATTACGCACTGACACTTTCCAAAGACCTGGGCAACGGTTTGACGGCCAGCGCAGCCTTGGTAGGCACAGACGCTGACAAGACGTTCTATACCCTTAAAGACAAATTCAACGGCAAGTCCGGCTTGGCCATTGGCCTGAAATACGCTTTCTGATTTCCCTCATTCAACCCAAGGAGCCATCATGAAACTGGTGACCGCCATCATCAAACCCTTCAAGCTGGACGAAGTGCGTGAAGCGCTTTCGGGCATCGGCGTGCAGGGCATCACCGTGACCGAAGTCAAAGGCTTTGGTCGTCAAAAGGGCCACACCGAGTTGTACCGCGGTGCGGAATATGTGGTCGACTTTTTGCCCAAAGTGAAAATCGAAGCCGCCGTGTCCGACGAACTGGTCGAGCGCGTGATCGAAGCCATTGAAGGCGGTGCACGCACCGGCAAGATTGGCGACGGCAAGATCTTTGTGTACGACCTCGAACAAGTGGTCCGCATCCGCACCGGTGAAACCGGCGCGGAAGCCCTTTGACCGACCAGAAAGAGAGCCAAAAATGAAAAAACTACTCGCTACCCTGGCCTTGGGCCTGAGTTTGGGTTTCGGTGTGTTCGGTGCGGCATCTGTCGCCACCGCCCAGACTGCGCCCGCAGCCGCTGCAGCGCCTGCTGCTGATGCCAAACCGGCAGAAGTTGCAGCACCCGCTGCTGCACCCGCGACCGCACCCGCAGCAGCCCCCGCTGCTGCAGAAGCGGCTCCTGTGCTGGTGCCCAACAAAGCCGACACCGGCTGGATGATGTTGTCCACCATTTTGGTGATTTTGATGGTCATTCCTGGTTTGGCCCTGTTCTACGGCGGCTTGGTGCGCAGCAAAAACATGCTGTCCGTGCTGATGCAAGTGGTCGTCACCTTCTCCATGGTCACCGTGCTGTGGTTCATCTACGGCTACAGCTTGGCGTTCACCGAAGGCAATGCCTTCATTGGGGGCTTTGACCGCTTGTTCATGAGGGGCATCTGGGACAACGTCGCGGGCACTTTCGCCAACGCCGCCACCTTCAGCAAAGGTGTTGTGATTCCTGAGATCACCTTCGCCGCCTTCCAGGCCACGTTCGCGGGCATCACTTGCGCACTGATCGTGGGTGCATTTGCCGAGCGCATCAAGTTCTCCGCCGTGCTCGCTTTCATGGTGCTGTGGTTCACCTTCAGCTACCTGCCCGTGGCGCACATGGTCTGGTTCTGGATGGGTCCTGACGCTTACGCTTCCAAAGAAGTGGTTGATGAAATGACCAGCAAAGCCGGTTTGCTCTGGCAGTGGGGCGCGCTGGACTTCGCTGGCGGCACGGTGGTACACATCAACGCGGCAGTCGCAGGCCTGGTCGGTGCCTTCATGGTCGGCAAGCGCGTGGGTTATGGCCGTGAAGCCATGGCCCCGCACAGCCTGACCTTGACCATGGTCGGTGCCTCTTTGCTGTGGGTGGGTTGGTTCGGTTTCAACGCCGGCTCTGCCCTGGAAGCCAATGGTTTCGCAGCCCTGGCCTTCATCAACACCTTGATCGCCACAGCCGGTGCCGTGTTGGCCTGGTGTGTGGGTGAAGCGATGATGCGTGGCAAAGCCTCCATGTTGGGTGCCGCCTCAGGCGCGGTGGCCGGTTTGGTGGCCATCACGCCCGCCGCAGGCAACGTGGGTTTGGGCGGTGCTTTGATCATCGGCGTGGTGGGTGGCTTTGCATGCCTGTGGGGTGTGAACGGCCTGAAAAAGATGCTGGGTGCAGACGACTCGCTCGACGTGTTCGGTGTACACGGTATCGGCGGCATCGTCGGTGCCTTGCTGACCGGTGTGTTCAACTCGCCTTCTTTGGGTGGCCCAAGCGCCGTGGCCGACTGGGTCACGGTCAGCATGATCGCCCCCGATGCTTATTCCATCGCCGCACAAGTGTGGACCCAGGCCAAGGCCGTGATGCTCACCATCGTGTGGTCGGGTGTGGTCTCGGTGGTCGCCTTCAAGCTGGTGGACCTGACCATTGGTCTGCGCGTCACCGAAGAAGAAGAGCGCGAAGGCTTGGACATTTCTTCGCACGGCGAGTCGGCTTACCACGGTTAAAACCAAGGCGTAGCAAGCCATCGGTGGTGCATTCCACCAACCGAACAGCCCGCAGTGCGCAAGCCCTGCGGGCTGTTTCTTTGGGGGGACCGCTT
>CAMCNQ010000023.1 GCA_945875955.1 Limnohabitans sp. Rim8
GCGATGGTGTCGGCCAGCCGACCGGCATCGTCAATACTGGAGATCGAGGTCAAGATCTCAGGCGGAATTTTCTTGTTGAGTTTGACGTACTGGTCAAACTGCTGCATGACCGCACGGCGCAGCGCTTCAATTTCACTGCTGGCTTCGACCTTTTCTTGGCTGGGATCAACCGGGGTGACGGTGGCCACAAAATGCGCCTCACCGTCCACAATGAATTGAACATGCGCGCGTTGCTGTCCTTCGACCAAGACCTTCACCGTGCCATCTGGCAATTTGAGCATTTGCAAGATGGTCGAGACGCAACCCACATCGAACATGTCGTCGATAGCAGGTTCGTCTTTGGCTGCGGTTTTTTGGGCCACCAGCATGATGCGGCGTTCGGCAGACATGGCCGACTCCAGCGCCTTGATGCTTTTGGGGCGGCCCACGAACAGGGGAATCACCATGTGAGGGAAAACGACCACATCGCGCAAAGGCAGCATGGGCAACTCGATCGGGGTGGGCGGCAAAGGTGGGTGTCCAGACATGGTGTGTCCCTCAGGTCAATTCAGCTTCACATGGATGCAGCCAACGAAATTTCAACCCATTTGGGAAAAAGGGCATAGATCTCGGTGCTTCGCATCGCCATCAGGCCTGCTTGGCCGATTCACGGTAAACCAAAAGCGGTGGTTTATTTTCATTGATGACCGATTCGTCAATCACGACTTTTTCGACGTTGACTTGGTTGGGCAACTCGAACATGGTGTCGATCAGTGCCTGCTCCATGATGGAACGCAGGCCCCTCGCACCCGTTTTGCGAACCAGTGCCTTGCGGGCCATGGCGGTCAATGCGTTGGGCCGCACGTCCAGTTCAACGCCTTCCATGGCCAGTAGCTTGGTGAACTGCTTGACCACCGCGTTCTTGGGTTCGGTCAAGATTTGCACCAAAGCGTCTTCGCTCAGCTCGGCCAAAGTGGCCACCACTGGCAAACGGCCAACCAGCTCGGGGATCAAGCCAAATTTGATCAGGTCTTCGGGCTCTACTTCGGAGAACACTTCTGTCAATGAGCGTTGGTTTTTGCTCTTGACCGTGGCACCAAAGCCAATCCCACCGGATTCGGTTCGGTTTTCAATGACCTTTTCCAAACCCGCAAACGCCCCACCGCAGATGAACAAAATATTGGTGGTGTCGATCTGCAAGAAGTCTTGGTTGGGGTGCTTGCGCCCACCTTGCGGGGGCACGCTGGCCATGGTGCCTTCCACCAGCTTGAGCAAGGCTTGTTGCACACCCTCGCCCGACACGTCGCGGGTGATGGAGGGGTTTTCCGACTTGCGGGTGATTTTGTCGATTTCATCGATGTAGACGATGCCGCGCTGGGCGCGCTCAACATCGTAATTGCAAGTTTGCAACAGTTTGGCGACGATGTTTTCTACATCCTCACCCACATAACCGGCCTCGGTCAGGGTGGTGGCGTCGGCCATGACAAAGGGCACATCCAACATGCGGGCCATGGTTTGGGCCAACAAGGTTTTGCCTGATCCGGTCGGACCGATCAGCAAGATGTTGCTCTTGGCCAGTTCGACGTCGTCTTTCTTGGCCCCTTCTTTGTGCTTGAGGCGTTTGTAATGGTTGTACACCGCCACTGCCAAACTGCGCTTGGCTTTCTCTTGGCCAATCACGTAGTTGTCAAGGTTGGTCTTGATGTCCAGCGGCGTTGGCAAGCCATCCTTGGGGCCCTCGGCGGTGGTGCTGGTGGCGAGTTCATCGCGCACGATGTCATTGCACAGGTCTATGCATTCGTCACAAATGAAGACCGATGGACCTGCGATCAGCTTTTTGACCTCGTGCTGGCTTTTGCCGCAAAAGGAGCAGAACAGGTTTTTTTCAGAAATCGAGCCTTTTTTATCGGCCATAAAAAGTTGCCTTGGTATCCGGAATTCGTCAATGATAACGAAAGAAAAACGGCGCTCACCATTCAAGGTAAACGCCGTCAGCTTGTAGGCCGGATTGTCCGGCCCAAATCAAGCGCGTTTGGAGATCACTTCATCGACCAAACCGTAGTCTTTGGCCTCTGCAGCAGACAGGTAGTAGTCGCGCTCGGTATCAAGAGTGACCTTTTCCAGTGTTTGTCCCGTGTTTTGAGACAAGATGCGGTTCAGGTGTTCACGGGTCTTGACAATCTCGCGGGCGGCAATTTCAATCTCAGTGGCTTGGCCGCGTGCGCCGCCCAATGGCTGGTGGATCATGATTTTCGAGTTGGGCAGAGAAAACCGCTTGCCCTTGGCTCCAGAAGACAGCAAAAAAGCCCCCATGCTGGCCGCCATGCCATTGCACAGCGTGGACACATCGGGCTTGATGAAGTTCATGGTGTCGTAAATGGCCATGCCTGCACTGACCGAGCCGCCAGGCGAGTTGATGTACAGCGAAATGTCCTTCTCAGGGTTTTCACTCTCCAAAAACAGCAATTGGGCGACGATCAGGTTGGCCATGTGGTCATTGACCTCGCCGACCAAAAAAATCACCCGCTCTTTCAGCAAGCGCGAATAGATGTCATAGGCTCGCTCGCCTCGGCCCGACTGCTCGACGACCATGGGCACCATGCCCAAATTTGTGATATCCAGTGTGCTCATCATTTCTCCAAGAATTTCAGTCTGACTTTAACCCGAGTGCTCAACCCCTCCAAAGAGATGGGGCTTGTCGGTGGGACTGCAAGTCCACCACAAGCCCCATTTTCAAGGCAGTCAGAGGCCCATCAGCCCTGTTGACCCATCAACTCTTCGAAAGTGATGGCTTTTTCAACCACTTTGGCTTGGCTCAAAACGAACTGAGCGACATTGTTCTCGATGACAACGGCTTCCACTTCGGCCATGCGCTGGTTGTCACTGTTGTACCAACGCACCACGTCGTCAGGGCGCTCGTAGCTGGAGGCCAATTCTTCGATGTGGGCTTTGATTTGGTCTGGCTTGGCATGCAAAGTGTGGCCACGCACCAGTTCGGCCACCACCAAGCCCAGGCGCACACGCTTCTCGGCTTGCGGGCGGAAGATGTCGTCTGGAATCGGTGCGTTGTCGGCGTCTTTGATGCCGCGTTGCTTTAAATCAGCGCGAGCGCCTTCTTTCAAGCGTTCGATTTCCGACTGGATGATGGCCTGTGGCAAGTCCAACTCGGCCTTGGAAATCAAGGCCTCCATGGCGGCTTGCTTGTTGCGGCCCATCAAACGGAACTTGACTTCGCGTTCGAGGTTTTTTCGGATATCGGCACGCAAACCTTCAACGCTGGCGTCGGCAATACCCAAAGATTTGGCCAAGGCTTCGTTGACTTCGGGCAAGTTAGCGGCTTCGATTTTCTTGATGGTGACCATGAAGTCAGCGGTTTTGCCCGCCACATCTTGGCCATGGTAGTCGGCTGGAAAGGCCAGTGGGAAGGTCTTGCTTTCGCCCGACTTCATGCCACGCACAGCTTCTTCAAACTCCTTGAGCATCTGCCCGTCGCCCAAAATGAATTGGAAGTCTTCGGCTTTTCCGCCAGAAAACGCTTCGCCGTCGATCTTGCCTTCGAAGTCGATGGTGGCGCGGTCGCCCTCTTGGGCCGCAATGTCTTGACCGCGCTGAGCGAAGGTGCGGCGTTGCTTGCGCAAGATGTCAACGGTTTTTTCAATCGCAGCGTCACTGACTTCGGCTGTGAGTTTTTCGACTTCGGTGTCGGCCAGATTGCCCAGCTTGACTTCGGGGTAAACCTCAAAGAGGGCTTCGAAGTTCAGTTCACCCTCAGGCGCGCCTTCTTTTTCAGAAATACGGGGTTGACCGGCCACGCGCACTTGCGCTTCATTGGCGGCCACCGAAAACGCTTCACCGACTTTGTCGTTCAGGACTTCGTACTGGATCGAATGGCCGTAGCGCTGGGCCACCACGTTCATGGGGACTTTGCCCGGACGAAAGCCGTCCATTTTGACCGTGCGGGCCATTTTCTTCAGGCGCGCATCCACTTCAGACTGGATGGCCAAGACAGGCACAGTCAGGGTGATTTTGCGTTCCAGCTTTTCAAGGGTTTCAACAGTCACTGTCATCGTCGTTCTCGGTTAATGTGAATCGCCTTCATGGCCTGGGGTCTAAGCCTTTCCATGAAAGTGGGGTTGGTGCGCGGGGCGGGACTCGAACCCGCACAGTGTTGCCACCGTCAGGACCTAAACCTGGTGCGTCTACCAATTTCGCCACCCGCGCAGGTCCAAACAAAAAGGGCGTCAGGACCGCCGCCAGCTGAAAAGCCGTCAACGTGACTGACCACCCGGATGAAATCGGTCAACTGCGTATTTTAGCCACTTCATTTCACCCCGTTCAGGCGGCCTGGGCATTTGGCCTGGGAATCCTGAACCAAGCGGCGTACATGGCGGGCAGCGCCAGCAAGGTCAAGGCGGTGGCCACAATCAAGCCGCCCATGATGGCCACTGCCATTGGCCCCCAGAACACGCTGCGCGACAGCGGAATCATGGCCAACACGGCGGCTGCCGCCGTCAGCACAATGGGGCGCAAACGGCGCACCGCCGACTCGACAATCGCCTGCCAAGGTGCCACGCCCGCGGCACGGTCTTGCTCAATTTGGTCGATCAGGATCACCGAATTGCGCTGGATCATGCCCATCAGGGCAATCACCCCGAGCAAGGCCACGAAACCAAAGGGCCGGTTCAAAGCCAGCAAGGAAGCCGCTACCCCGACCATGCCCAAAGGCCCGGTGAGGAACACCAGCACCGAGCGGCTGAAGCTTTGCAACTGCAGCATCAGCAGCGTGAAGGTGATGAACAGCATGATCGGCACACCGGCCGCAATCGAGGCCGAACCCTTGGAACTTTGCTCCACCGCCCCCGCCACTTGGATGCTGTAATCGGCCTGGCCGTTGGCGGCCCACTGTGCCTGCAGCTGGTTCAATTCGGGCTGCAACTGGGCCGTCACGGTGGCCCCTTGCAGGCCTTCGGCAATGTCCGACTGGACCGTGATGGCGTATTGGCGGCCTTCTCGCCACATCACACCCGGCTCCCAGCCCATCACCGGGGTGGCGATTTGGAGCAAGGGAATCGACTTGCCCGAGGCGGTGGGTACATACGCCTGCGCCAAGTCAGACAAGGCATCACGCTCTTTCAAGGGCTGGCGCAAGACGATGTCGATGAGTTTGTCGCCTTCGCGAAATTGCCCCACAGGCACGCCCGACAGCAAGGTGCGCGAGGCTTGCGCGATGGACTGGCTGGTCACACCCAATGCGCGCGCCTTGGCCTGGTCAATCTGAAGGCGCACGGTTTTGACCGACTCGTTCCAGTTGTCGTTGACGCCCCGGGTATTGGCGTTCAGGCGCATGACCGCTTTGACTTCTTCTGCCTTTTGGCGCAAAGCCACCGGCTCGCTGCCGATCACCCTGAACTGCACTGGAAAGGGCACAGGCGGCCCGTTGGGCAAAAGTTTCACTCGGCCTCGGACTTCGGGGAACTCCAGGGCCAGCAATGCGGGCAGTTCCACGCGCAATGATTCGCGCAGCTTGAGGTCCTTGGGCAAGACGATCAGCTGCGAAACATTGGTTTGTGGAAAGACCTGGTCCATGGGCAAGTAAAAACGCGGCACGCCCGAGCCCACCCAGGTGGTCACCGAGCGCACGCCCTCAAGCCCTGCCAGGCGTTTTTCAACCCGCTTGGCCACCTCTTCACTGGCCAGATACGGCGAGCCTTCGGGCAGCCAAAGGTCGACCAAAATTTCAGGTCGGCTGGAGTCGGGGAAAAACTGCTGCTGCACCTTGCCCATGCCCACGATGCCCAACACAAACAGAACGATGGTGATGGCGATGGTCTTCCAGCGGTGCGTCACGCACCAGGTCACCCAGCGGCGAAACAGCCGGTAAAAAGGCGTGTCGAACATCTGCGCGCTTTCATGGCCGTGTTCGGCCACCGCATGGGCAGGTGGCTTGAGCAACCAAGCACCCAGGTAGGGCACAAAGTAGACCGAAGCCACCCAACTGACCAGCAAGGCGATGACGGTCACCGCAAAAATGGCAAAGGTGTATTCACCCGTGACCGATTTGGCCAGGCCAATCGGCAAAAAGCCAGCGGCCGTGATCAAGGTGCCCGTCAACATGGGCATGGCGGTGAGTTCATAGGCAAACGTGGCCGCGCGGAACTTGTCGTAGCCCTCCTCCATTTTGCGCACCATCATCTCCACCGCAATGATGGCATCGTCGACCAGCAAACCCAGGGCGATGATGAGCGAGCCCAAGGAAATTTTGTGCAGGCCAATGCCGAAATAATTCATGGCCAAAAAGGTGACCGCCAAGACCAAGGGAATGGTGATGCCCACCACCAAGCCGGGTCGTATGTCCAGCGTCCAGCGTTTCCAAAGCGGGTTCTCGCCTGGCCGCCTGTGCAGGCCCAGCGCCAAAAAGCTCACCGCCAAGACAATCACCACCGCCTCAATCAAGACCTTGATGAACTCGTTGACCGACTTGGCCACGGCCGTAGGCTGGTCCTGCACCTGCTCTAGACTCAAACCCACCGGCAAGCTGGACTCGATCTGTTTCACGCTGGCTTGCAGGGCATCGCCCAAGGCGATGATGTCGCCCCCTTTGGCCATGCTAACCCCCAAGGCAATCACTTCGTGGCCCTGGTGCCGCACCTTGACTGAGGGTGGATCGGCATAGCCACGGCTGACCATCGCAATGTCTTGCAGCCGCACCTGGCTGCCCGAGGCGCCTCGGATGGGCATGGCCCTTAAATCGTCCAGACTTTGAAACTGACCCCCTACACGCACCTGCACCACGTCATGGGGCGACTGTAGCGTGCCTGCCGACTCGACCGCATTTTGCTGGCCCAATTGCGCCAGCACGGCGCCCATGTCCAGGCCCATCTGAGCGATTTTCTTTTGCGACACCTCGATGAAGACCTTTTCATCTTGCGCCCCGAACAACTCGACCTTGGCCACATTTGGCAAACGCAGCAAAGTCTGGCGCACCCGGTCCGCATAGACCTTGATTTCAGCCGAGCTGAAGCCATCGCCGCTCAAGGCGTAGATCACCCCGTAAACGTCACCAAATTCGTCGTTGAAAAAAGGCCCCACCACACCCTGCGGCAGCGTGGCCCTCATGTCTGCAATTTTTTTGCGCACCGCATACCAAACCTGCGGCACTTCGTTGGGCTTGGAATAGTCCTTGAGCTCCAAAATGATTTGCGACTCGCCGGGTTTGGAATAACTGCGAATCTTGTCCGAGAAAGGCACTTCCTGCAGCGTGCGTTCGAGCTTGTCGGTGACTTGCTCGGCCACCTGCTGGGCGGTGGCACCCGGCCAATAGGTGCGCACCACCATGGCGCGGAACGTGAAAGGCGGGTCTTCATCCTGCCCCAATTGAAAATAAGACGCCATGCCCAGCACCATGAGTGCCACCATGAGGTAGCGGGTCAGGGCCGGGTGCTCCAGCGCCCAGCGCGAGAGGTTGAACCGCTTTGAATCAAGGTCACGCATGGGGTTCACCGCTGAGTGGCAGATGTTGCAGCGGCTGTAGCGGCTGTAGCGGCTGGGGATTCGCCAAAGACCGAGACCTTTTGGCCTGGCGACAAGACATGCACACCGACGCTCACCACTTTTTGCCCCGCCTTCAGACCCGAGGCAATCACCACCTCGTTGCCGTCCACCGTGCCCACCTCCACTGGCTGAACCCGCACCGTCATGCTGGCTTCGTCCAACACCCAGACTGCGCTGCCCGCGCCTTCTTGGCGCAGTGCGCTGGTGGGCAGTTTGATCACCAAGCTGGGGTTAGGCGCGGCATTGGCGGCCAGCACATTCAGGCTCGCCCCCAATGGCAAGCGCTGCCCCGAGTCCAGTGACAACTTGATGGTGTAAGTGCGGGTCACTGCATCGGCCCCTGCGCCCACTTCCCGCACACGGCCTTCAAAGCTTTCTCCGGTGCTCGGCCAAATCGCCCGCATCACCTGGCCCGGTTTGAAGCCAAGAATGGCTTGTTCCGGCACTGCAAACACCGCGTCTCTGGGGCCGTCATGGGCCAGGCGCAGCACCGGCTGGCCTGCCGACACCACCTGCCCGACTTCCGCCTCCACAGCGGTGATCACGCCCGACGCCGTGGCCAGCAAGCGGGTATATCCCGCCTGGTGGGTTTGCACTTGGGCTTGGGCCTTGGCCTGCGCCAGCGTGGCCTCGGCCGCTTTCAGGCTGGCCTCACGGCGATCCAATTCGACACCACTGATGAAATTTTGCGCCTTCAAGACTTCAAAACGCTGGAATTCGGCAGCCGCCAAATCGCGCTGGGTTTGCGCGGCCGAAACACCCGCCAAGGCCGCCTGCGCGCCCAATTGGTAATCTTGCGCATCGACTTGGGCCAACACCTGACCTGCTTGCACACGCTGACCGGCCTCGGCTTGACGCTGCACCAACTTGCCAGCCACCCTGAAGCCCAGCCTGGACTCGACCCGGGCGCGCACTTCGGCCGCGTATTCGCCCTGTTGTGTCAGCGCCGAACTGCCCACCGTGATCAACTTGACGGCCCGCACGGGCTCTTGCGCCGCCTCTTGACGGGAACAGCCCGATAGCAGGGCCGCAGCGCAGAACGTGGCCAGAGCTGGCCAACGAAATGCCCAAGGCCCAGCCCCTTGAGGCGACAAGAAATCAAACATGAAAGCACCACCCTGAAATTAATGACTGACTGGTTAGTAATGTAAGTACAAACCCGAACGCTGTCAAGCGACAATACGCCCTGACCATGCCAGAAAACGCCCTTTTGACCCGTGACCAAATGCCGCTTTTGCGCGGCGTTTCGCGCTCGTTTTACCTGAGCATCCGGCTTTTGCCCCCGGCGCTGCAAGGCCCAATTGCGGTGGCCTACCTGTTGGCCCGCGCCACCGACACCGTGGCCGACACCACGGCCATGCCTGCAGCCGCGCGGCTGAACTTGCTGACGGGCTTGGCCCAAGCCATCCAATCGCCCACTGACCAACTTCAGGCGCTCGCGCCCCTGGTGCGCCAATTCGCCAGCCTGCAAAGTGACGCCCACGAACGCGCCTTGATGCACGCCCTGCCAAAATGCCTGGCCTTGTTACAGGCGCTGGCCCCCGACGACCAAAACAGTGTGCGCTGGGTGCTGGTGCAGATCACGCAAGGGCAAGAGAGGGATGTTCAAGAATTTGGCCAAGGGCCCGGCGCACTGCGCTCCGACGCAGATCTGGACGAATACACCTGGTTGGTGGCCGGTTGTGTGGGCGAATTTTGGACCGAACTGTGTGCGCGCCACTTGCCCGGCTTTGCCACCCGTGACAGTGAAACCATGCGCTTGGCGGGCCGGTCCTTCGGCATGGGCTTGCAGCGCCTGAACATCTTGCGTGACGCTGGCGCCGACTTGCGCTCTGGCCGCTGCTACCTGCCCCTGGAGCGCTTGAGCGCCCTTGGCCTGAGTGCGCAAGAACTCATGCAAGCGGCCCTGGCACCCAGCGGAGCTGCTCCAGGCGATCACCCTGTTTGGCCTCGGCTTCAGCCGCTGTGGGAAAGCCAGTTGGCGCAAACCCGCAGCCAATTGCAGCAAGGCCTGCTTTACAGCCAAAGCCTCAGGCCTATTCGGCTGCGCATCGCCTGCGCCTTGCCCGCCCTGATCGGGGCCCGCACCCTAGCGCTGCTGCGCCAAGCAGGGCCATCGGCTTTGACGCAGCCGGTCAAAATGCCAAGGTCTGAAATACGTGGCCTGATCTGGCGCTTGCTTTGGCGCTGGGCCAGCCCGCAGGCGCTGGGCCGCGAATTCGAACACCTGTCACAGTGCGAGAATCCCAAATCATGAACCCGCAAGACTACGTCCAGCAAAAAGCAGCCGGCTCGGGCAGCAGCTTTTATTACGCCTTCCTGTTTTTACCGCCCGAGCGCCGCGCCGCCATCACCGCCTTTTATGCATTTTGCAGAGAGGTGGACGACGTGGTCGACGAAATCAAAGACCCCAGTGTCGCCGCCGCCAAGCTCGGCTGGTGGCAAAAAGAAGTCCTGCAGGCCTATGCCGGCCAAGCCAGCCACCCCGTCATGCAAGCGCTGATGCCGCACACCCAGCCCTTCGGCATTGAAAGCCGCCACCTGATGGCGGTGATCGAAGGCTGCCAGATGGACTTAAACCAAACCCGCTACCTGGACTTTGTGGGCCTCACGACTTACTGCCACTTGGTGGCCGGCGTGGTGGGCGAAGTCGCCGCCCGAATCTTTGGCCAAACCAACGAGGCCACCACCCAGTACGCGCACAAGCTGGGACTGGCCTTTCAGATGACCAACATCATCCGCGACGTGGGCGAAGACGCGATGCGCGGGCGCATTTACCTGCCGCTGGACGAGCAGCAGCGCTTTGGTGTCAAAGCGCAAGACCTGATGCAGCGCACGTACTCAGACAACTTCACCGCGCTGATGAAGTTCCAGACGGACCGTGCTCACGCCCTGTACGACGAAGCCCTGGCCCTCTTGCCCGACGCCGACCGCCGCACCCAAAAACCCGGCCTCATGATGGCCAGCATCTACCGCACCCTGCTGCGCGAGATCGAGGCCTCAGGCTTTCAGGTGCTGCACCAGCGCATTGCGCTCACGCCCCTGCGCAAGTTTTGGTTGGCTTGGAAGATGCAGGCGTTGGGGCGGTTTTAAATTCGCCCGAATCAATTGGTGCAGCACTGGGCATTCAATTGCACGCAAAACCCATGCAGCTCAACTGAACCCTGTCATTTCATTTCGACCCCTTCGCCTGCTTGAAAGCCGGCCGCTCTAAACACAGGTTCAACCAAGCGCCAACTGCCGGAAATTGGCCCAATAAGCCAGCGGCAGGCCGAACCCAATTGGCCACGCTGGCCACGCACACATCGGCCACGGTGAAGCGTTGCGCCGCCAAGTACGACTCGCCCTTGGCATGTTGCGCTTGCAAGTGACTCTCCAACACCGCCAGTGGCACTTTCAAACGGCTTTCTGCTTGGTCAGCCAGCTCAGGCCTGCGCTGGTCTGCGGGCATGGCCAGGCGGTGCATCAGCACGGTGAGTGCGTCTTTTTCCAGCTCGGTCACCGCCCAAAAACTCCAGCGCAGGGCTTGGGCTTCTTCGCGGGCACTTGCAGGTGTGATGGACTGGCCGTTGGCCTGACCATGCACGCGGGCAATGTACAGCGCGCAGGCCATGCTTTCCCACACGGTGACCGTGCCTTCGGGGCGTTCGTCCACCACCACCGGAATATGCCCGTTCGGGTTCAGGCTGAGAAATTCCGGCGTGCGGGTGGCGCCGTTTTTGTAAGTGTCGGCCACGTGCTCAAACGGCACGCCCAACTCCAAAGCCGCCCAGAGTGGGCGCAAAGCGCGTGAGGCGCTGATGCCGTGAATTTTCAGAGTCATCTTTTGCTCGCTGGCACAGGGGGGTTCAAGAATGGGCTGGCCACAGCGCACACAAGGCGTTGAGGTCGGCCACTTGCGCGGGTGCGGGGTGGCTGGAGTGGGGCCATGCTATGCCCTCGCGGTTCAGCCACACCACCTGCATGCCGGCGTCCATTGCGCCCACGCAGTCGGCGTGCGCGTCGTCGCCAACGTGCAGCACCTCATGCGGCATCACCCCTGCGGCCTTGGCACCGGCCTGAAAGATCCGCACATCGGGCTTGGCCACGCCCAACGACTGGGCGCTGACGCTGGCATGAAAATGCTGGCCAATGCCTACGCGGTGTACATCGGCGTTGCCGTTGGACAGCGCCACCACCGGGTAACGCTGGCTCCAAAACGCCAGAGCAGGCAGCGCGTCGTCAAACAAATCCACGCGTTGCCGCTCAGCAAAGAAGACCTTAAAAGCAGCCTCGGCCAGATGGCCGGGGTCGCCCGCCCGCACCAGCAGTTCGCGAATGGCCTCTAGGCGCAACAATGACAGGTCATGCGCCTGGTCGGCCAGGCGGGCGTTGATTTGGGCACGCACGGCATTTTTCACATCGGCTTGGCTGGCCAAGGCGGCTGTGGCCGGTGCGTGCTGGCTGAACCAGTCGCTCAAAGCCTGTTCGGCGCGCCCAATGGTGGGCCAAATGGGCCACAGGGTATCGTCCAGATCCAGGGTAATGGCTTTGATGCGGGCAAGGTCAATCATGGTGAGAGAATACCGCACATGGCATTCAACAAAGAACCTTCATTTCAGCACGGACAAGCGGCGCGAACAGCCGTTTTGTACTGCAATTTGGGCACGCCCAGCGCACCGACCGCCCCGGCTTTGCGCACCTATTTGGCCGAGTTTTTGGGTGACAGCCGCGTGGTCGAGATTCCCAAACCCATTTGGTTGCTGATTTTGCACGGCATCATCTTGCGGGTAAGGCCCAAGAAATCGGCCGCCAAATACGCCAGCATCTGGACCCAAAATGGCTCACCGCTCAAGGTGTTCACCGAGCAACAAGCCCAGTCACTGGGCACGGTCTTGCATGAACGGGGTCACCACGTCATCGTGCGTTACGCCATGCGCTATGGCCAGCCGTCCATCACGGCCCAATTGGACGCCCTCAAGGCCCAAGGCGTGCAGCGCGTGCTGATCGTCACCGCCTACCCCCAGTACAGCGGCACCACCACGGCCAGCGTGTTTGACGCGGTGTACCGCTGGGGCCTGAAAACCCGGCTCATCCCCGAAATGCGCTTCGTCAACCGCTACCACGACGACCCGCGCTACATCGCCGCCCTGGCGCAGACGGTGCGCGACCACTGGGCCGCCAATGGCCGGGCCGAGCAACTGCTGATGAGCTTTCACGGCGTACCCGAGCGCACCTTGCACTTGGGCGACCCCTACCACTGCGAGTGCATGAAAACCGGCCGCTTGCTGGCCGAGGCCTTGGGCCTGAGCAAAGACCAATACAAACTCACCTTTCAGTCGCGCTTTGGCAAAGCCAAATGGCTGGAGCCCTATACCGAGCCCACCTTGGTGTCCATGGCGGAAAAGGGCGTGAAGACAGTCGATGTCATCTGCCCCGGTTTTACCAGCGACTGCCTGGAAACCCTGGAAGAAATTCAGCAAGAAGCCAAAGAAGCTTTTGAACATGCGGGCGGCGAAAGCTTCCGCTACATCCCCTGCTTGAACAACAACCCCCAATGGCTTGAGGCCTTGAGCGACATCAGCTTGGACCACATGCAAGGCTGGGACTTGAAGGCACCCGACGCACAAGCACTGAACGCCAGCCGCGCGCGCGCCTTGGCCCACGGGGCCAGCACCTGAGACCGGGGGCCTGAGGCCTTTTGTTTTGGCCCATGGGCTGGACACAAAAACATTGCCGGGCATGCCGTTAAGATGCTTTTTCAATGCACGCATGCCCATCGGAAAAAGGCGGGCAGCAGACATTGTTCTTGGACCAAGGAGACCACATGGCACACGATCACCCACACCCCCACGGGGACCACGCACACGACCACGCACATGGGGGTGACCACGACGCGCCATGGCGACACGACGGCGTGCGCGTGGTTCCCGGCAACCAACTCGATGGCAACGTGCCCAGCACACCCGGCATGGACCGCAAAGCGGCCATCAACTTCGCCCGTGTGGGGGCACAAAAACTTTGGGCGGGAACGGTGACCATCCACGCCGATGCCAAAACCGGTGCCCATCACCATGGCCCCCTGGAAAGCGTGATTTATGTGGTCAAGGGCCGTGCCCGCATGCGCTGGGGTAACCAGTTGGAATTCACCGCAGAAGCGGGGCCTGGCGACTTCATTTATGTCCCGCCTTACGTGCCGCATCAAGAAATCAATGCCAGCGCCACCGAAACCCTTGAGTGCGTGCTGTGCCGCAGCGATGGCCAAGCGGTGGCGGTGAACCTTGACATTGAGCCCGTTGAAAAGCCCGAGCAAGTGCTGTGGATAGACCCCACCCACCCCGCCGGGGGTGTTTGACAGGCGCAAGGCCCAATTCAACCTGTGCAGGCCCTTGCCCAGGCCACTTGCGCAGATGCCGCTTGCATGCACAAATGGTCAGGACTTTCATGGCGCTTGTCCCTGCATTGGCGTTCAGGCCATGGTGCTGTGGTCAAGCACTAATCCAAATCAACAACGGCCATAGGCACTTGCTCGGTCAACCAAAACCGGTCATTTTTGACTTGCACCAAGATCGGGCGAAGGGCCAAAGGCATGTGCAATTGAAACCGCCCGATGGCCGCTTGGGCAGACAACTGGGCTTGCACTGGCACAGGGTCCAGGTGATCGGCTGCGCCAGAGGGCAAGCGCTGGAGCATCAAGCTGGTTTTGAACAGCTCTCGCAAGCCAGGCGGATCGGGCAAACGCCAAGCCTTCAGACGCAGCTTGTCACCGGACGGTCGCAGCAAATAGGTCTGGGCGCTCAGCGCTTGTGTGGCCTTGGCGATGGCACGGGCCATTTCGCGGTCGGAAAACTCGGAACCGGTTTTCAGAAAATCCAAATAAGCAGTCTGGGGAGCCAACACCGCGTGCAGCACTTGGGGCAAGTTCAACAAAAAATCAAAGCCCACCACCCCGGCCGAATCGCGCCAGAGCATCACCGCATTGGTGTGGCCTAAGGCCTGCGTCTGTTGCGGTTGTTGCAGTGTCTGCCGCTGCGCCCATGCCGACCCGCTCAACACCAGGCCATGGGCAAGGGCCCAGATGACCAGCGCCTTGGCCCAGCCTGGCCCCGCTTTGTGGCGGTTTATTGCGCGCATGTGCCTGTGGTGCTTGGCGTGCCCCCAAGGTATTTGTTGTTTTCGAATTTGTTGTTCTGTCGAAAGCAAGGGATCGATCCGATTTTCCCTATGTACGCGCCTTTCATCAAGACATGCAGATTGCTTTTGTAGCTGGCGCCCATGTTGGCGGGCTGGTAGTCGACCACCGTGTGCGCATGGTAGTGGTAAGCCAGGCCGTCATGGGCATGGCCGCCGAACGCATCGAGCGCGGTGCTGGCGCCCTTCATGCTGGTGTCTGTGCTGCGGTAAACCGCAAACAAGGCAATGCCGTCGTAACCGAAGCCGATCACCGGCGGATGGGTCTTTCCCAAAAAATCCGAGTCGTTGTACAAACCCAAACCAGCACCGAATTGATAGCCATCTGCATGGCAGTGAGGGCCACCACCGCCCTGCCCCACATGGCAACCACTGGCCGAGAGTTCACCCGCCAAATGCGACGGCACCAAGGTGTTGTTGAAGGCGGGAAACATGACCGAGCCGTCAATCAACAGCCCATTGTCTGCAGTGTCGGCATAGGTGTAAACGTTTTTGGCCATGGTGGTGTTTGGGACATCGCCCCACAGGCTTTTGGCCAACACGTTTTCGCCCACTGCGGCCACCTGGCCATAGTCTTTCATGGGAATCATGGAAATGTAGTTTTCAAGGTTGGTGTAACGCGTCACCTTGGTACTGGGGCTGGCGTAATCACCCGTGCCATCGCCCGGCGGGTGAGGAACGTCTTTCAAGCCATTGGGAGATGCCGGATTGCCATAGTGCACCACCACCATGAAGGGGTGGTATTGGCCTGATGCGTCTTTTTCGTTCGTGAAGTAGATGTAGGGCACCAGATTTTGCCCGGGCGCGCCATCAGCAATCGAGTCACTGACCAAGCGGGTGGCCAATGCGGCGTCTCTGAAAGCGGTGTACAAGGCCGTGGGGTAACGCAATTTTTCACCATTGCTGAGCAAGTCTGCCTCGATGCTGGTCAACTTCGCGTCGGCATGGGTTTTGGTGGTCGCATCGGCCCCTGGGGCAGCGACCTGGTTTTGGTAAGCGGCCTTGACATTGCGGTAAATGCTGCCTGTTTGTCCCTCCGTCTGGGCCACGGTGACTTTGGTTTTGAACGGGGCTGCGCTGTTGCTGACCATGCCAACAGACATGGGGTTCATGAAGACAGGAATTCCCAAATCAAGGGGGAACTGAAGAGGTAAAGACGGCTTGCATTGGCCCTGCTGGCCACCAATTTGTAAACCCCCCCGCTGAGGTTGACATAGTGGTCTGCTGCTGCAAACGCCGGGTCCTCTGTGTAACTAGCGACAAACGTGACGGGGTCATAGCTGTAGATGTAACGGCGCTTGGCTTGCAAAAAATTCGAGGCCGTGTCGTAAGAAAAGCTCACATACCCATAAAGAGACGTGGCTTTTCCGAAATTGTTTCTGAACTTCAAAATGAAGTTGTCTGCCGAATCGGCGTCAATCGAGTTGTTCGGATGCAAATGGGCATCCATTCGGTAATTCGAATCGGCGGTCTGAACCCATTGGATGGTTTTGCTGAGGTAGTCTTTGTAGGTCGATGCCGTGGGGCTGAGAGCGACGGAGGCAACTGCATAGCCTTTTGCGGGGTCGTAGACGGCGCCAATCTCCAGGTACTTCGGTGCAGGCGATTCGGTTTGTGCATCAGCGATCAAATACCGGCCACGGTTGCTCACGCTGGTGGCCAAGGACAAAGCCGTTGGCTTGTAGGTCATGGCCACGGCCGAAGCAAAATTGGCGGGGGTGGAAAAAGTCACCGTGTTGGCCACCACGACAGTGCTGTCGTCGGCCTCAGTCACCACCGTTGTTCCTGTACCCGTTGTTCCTGTACCCGTTGTTCCTGTACCCGTTGTTCCTGTACCCGTTGTTCCTGTACCCGTTGTTCCTGTATCCGTTGTTCCTGCACCGCCGCAAGCGACCAACAAACTGGTCAGTCCACCCAAAATGGCCCATTCGAGTTTCTGCAAGGTCACTGGCATTTTCATCCTCTATAGGCATCAACCACCTGCGGGTGGCATGGCATTTGATGACACACAAAACATCATTTTTAAGGTTCAGGATACTTTGGATTTTTCGGTCAAAAATGACAAAAAAGTAATTTGATTTTTAAATTTATTGATTTTCGACGCACTTTAAAAAGGCTTTTTCAAATGCCAAAACAAGGCGCCACCCAAGAGCACTCACGCGCTCTTGCATCCGTCGGGTGTGACTGGACTTCTGAAGTTGAAACTGCAGTGGCAGGCCTTGGTCCCCAACATCTCCAGCAAGCGCAAACAGGCTGCGACTCGCGTTGGCCCCGGCCATGGAAGGCGGGGTCACCGCGCCCAAAAAACCGCGCCTTCCTGTGGGCTAAGCGCTACAAAAAACGGTTCCGAAACTCATAGAGTGTTCAAATGGACCTTGTGTTTTTGTAAAGCCTTAGGGAGCGCCTGCATGAGTGACGCAAACATTTGGTGGTTGTTGACCGCCGCCTTGGTGGCACTGGAGTTGATGACCGGCACCTTTTATTTGTTGATGTTGGGTTTAGGCTCAACCGGTGCCGCCTTGGTGGCCATGGGCGGCCATGGCTCGAATGTCCAATTGGTGGCTGCTGCAGGCATTGGGGGTTTGGGTGCCGTTCTGTTGGGTCAATGGCGCAAACGCCGCCCCCCCACCCCCAGCGAGTCACATGACCAACACTTGGACGTTGGTGCCACGGTGCAAGTCGATGCATGGGATGCCCAAGGCACGGCGCAAGTGAAGCACCGCGGTGCCAACTGGACCGGCACACCCGCGCCCGGGTCTGCGCCAGTGGCTGGGGTGCATCGCATACAAGCCATTTCTGGCAACCGCTTGGTGCTTGAAAAAATTTGACCCACCGGTCAATTTGTTGAAAAGGAAAAATCATGGAAATCGCTGTCGCCCTGGTGGTCATCGCCATCTTGTTCATTGTCAAAACCGTCAAGGTTGTGCCCCAGCAGGAGGCCTGGGTGGTGGAGCGGCTGGGTAAATTTCATGCCAGCTTGGCGCCCGGGCTGAACTTTGTGGTCCCCTTTGTCGACAAGGTGATCCAAAAACACAGCCTGAAAGAAATACCCTTGGACGTGCCCAGTCAAATTTGCATCACGCGCGACAACACGCAACTGCAAGTCGATGGCATTTTGTATTTTCAAGTCACCGACCCCAAACTGGCCAGCTACGGCTCTTCGAACTACATCATTGCGGTGACGCAATTGGCACAAACCAGTCTGCGCAGCGTGATTGGCAAACTGGAGTTGGACAAAACCTTTGAAGAGCGCAACATCATCAACGCCCAAGTGGTGGCTGCCATCGACGAAGCCGCCTTGAACTGGGGCGTGAAAGTGCTGCGTTACGAAATCAAAGACTTGACGCCACCCAAAGAAATTCTGCTGGCCATGCAATCGCAGATCACCGCCGAACGTGAAAAACGCGCCCTGATTGCGGCCTCTGAAGGGCGCCGCCAAGAGCAGATCAACATCGCCACAGGCGAACGAGAGGCCTTCATTGCCCGTTCAGAAGGCGAAAAACAGGCCGCCATCAACAAGGCTCAAGGCGATGCCGCAGCCATCACCGAAATGGCCAATGCCACGGCCTTGGCGATTGAACGCATTGCGGCAGCCATTCGCCAACCCGGCGGCGAAATGGCGGTTCAACTCAAAGTCGCCGAACAGGCTGTGCAGGCTTACAGCAAAGTGGCACAAGACGCCAAAACCACCCTCATCGTGCCAGGCAATATGACCGAAGTTTCGGGCCTGATCGCCTCGGCCATGCAGATGGTCAGCACAGGCAAGCAAGCCAGTGCATGAGAGAGTGCGCCGCCGCTGGGCCAATGGAAGGCCAGGCGATGCCACAAAAAAAACCCGCCAAGGCGGGTTTTTTTGTGGCTGCAGCAGGCATCAGCCCATGTGCAAACCGCCGTTGACCGAGAAGTCAGCGCCGGTGGCGTAACCGCCCTCTTCGCTGGCCAACCAGGCGATGATGGAGGCGATTTCGCTGGGCTTGCCCAAACGCTTGACCGGCACAGTGGCCACGATTTTCTCCAACACGTCGGGACGGATGGCATTGACCATGTCGGTACCTATATAGCCTGGGCTGACCGTGTTGACGGTGACGCCCTTGGTGGCCATTTCTTGGGCCAAAGCCATGGAAAAGCCGTGCATGCCGGCTTTGGCCGCAGAGTAGTTGGTTTGCCCGGCTTGGCCTTTTGCCCCGTTGACCGATGAAATGTTGATGATGCGGCCCCAGCCTTTTTCGACCATGTCGGCCACCACTTGCTTGGTCACGTTGAACATGGAGTCCAAGTTGGTGTTCATCACCGCATCCCAGTCTTCGCGCGACATTTTCAAAAACATGCGGTCCTTGGTGATGCCTGCGTTGTTCACCAAAACGTCGATGCTGCCATGCTCGGCTTTGGTTTTGCTGAAAGCTTCAACGGTGGAATCCCAGTCGCCCACATTGCCCACCGAGGCATAAAACGTGAAGCCAAAGGCTTTTTGTTCGTCCAGCCATTTGGTGAAATCACGGGTTGGGCCGCATCCTGCGATGACCTTGAAGCCTTCTTGATGCAGGCGTTGGCAGATGGCGGTCCCAATGCCACCCATGCCCCCAGTGACGTAAGCTACTTTTTGACTCATGAAATGGTCTCCTTTTTTTGAAATGATGGAAATGAAAAAATCAGGCTCTCTCGATGGCCAAGGACACGCCCATGCCGCCACCGATGCACAAGGCAGCCAAGCCTTTTTTGGCTTGGCTGCGCTGCATTTCGTGCAACAAAGTCACCAAGATGCGGCAACCCGAGGCCCCAATAGGGTGGCCAATGGCAATCGCACCGCCATTGACGTTCACTTTGGCGGGATCAATGTCAAGCGCCAGATTGACGGCGCAAGCTTGGGCGGCAAAGGCCTCGTTGAGCTCGAACAAATCAACATCTGAGGCTTTCCAGCCCGCTCTCGCCAGCGCTTTTTGCGAGGCAGGCACAGGGCCCATGCCCATGGTGGCAGGGTCCAAGCCGCTGGTGCCGAAAGCGACAATGCGCGCCAACGGCGTGAGGCCCAAAGAGGCGGCTTTTTTGGCCGTCATGACCATCACTGCCGCAGCGCCATCGTTGATGCCCGAGGCATTGCCCGCCGTGACGCTGCCGGTTTTGTCAAAGGCGGGGCGCAGACTGGCCAGCACCTCGGCATTGGTTTTTTGGTTGATGAACTCGTCGGTGTTGAACACCAGGGCATCGCCTTTGCGCTGGGGGATCAGCACGTCCACAATTTCGTCCTTGAACTTGCCCGCCTCTTGAGCTGCAGCGGCTTTGCGCTGACTGCCTGCCGCCAAAGCGTCTTGCATTTCACGGCTGATGCCGTGGGCCTTGGCCACGTTTTCCGCCGTGATGCCCATGTGGTACTGGTTGTAGACGTCCCACAGACCGTCCACGATCATGGTGTCGCTCATCTTCCAGTCGCCCATGCGCTGACCGTCCCGGCTGCCCGTGAGCACGTGAGGGCTGGCGCTCATGTTTTCTTGGCCACCGGCGATCACGATCTCGCTGTCGCCCCAAGCCACGGCTTGCGCGGCCAGCATCACGGCCTTGAGGCCAGAGCCGCACACGGCATTGATGGTCAGTGCCGGGGTCTCTTTGGCCACACCGGCCTTCATCATGGCTTGACGGGCGGGGTTTTGACCCACCCCTGCCGCCAGGACCTGGCCCATGATGACTTCACCAATCGCGTCTGCGGGCAAACCACTGCGCGCCAGCAGGCTTTTGATCACGATGCTGCCCAGTTCGGCAGCTGGGGTTTTGGCGAGCGACCCACCAAACTTGCCAACGCCGGTGCGCGCGGCTGAAACGATGACGATGTCTTCCATTTTTGAATGCTCCTTGGGATTGAAAATCAAGCTTTGGCTTTGACGTAGCGG